>NZ_JAMONU010000125.1 GCF_027066465.1 Thermococcus sp. | reverse complement strand
TGGAAACTACACGCTGACGGTCGTTGACTTCCTCTACAACGCCCAGACGGGGACAATACCCCTGGTTCTCTTCAAGCTCCGGGACAACAGGAACTTCACGTCCGTTGAGTTCGCCCTCGGTGAGGGCCAGAGCTACACGTACGGGGACGTTAAGGTTTACCTCAACTACGTGAAGAACCCAACGAGCAATCCCTCGGCGCTCGTCGCCGTTTTCTCGAAGCCAACAACTGTCTTCTACGGGACGACGAAGGCCAACTCAACGTTTTCCTACGGTCCGGTTCAGCTGTCCCTCATAAACGTGAGCAACAAAACCGTCTTCATGCGCTACTACCGCGACGGCTTCACGGACTACGCCTACTTCGGGATAGGTGGCCACTACTGGCACGATATAGACATAGTGATTTACAACATCACCAACGGAAGTGTCAGGATGAAGATACTCGCTCCCAAATACATACGCTACTCAATCGTCCAGGGAGCGGTTGTTGTAATCCAGAACGTGAGCTTCACGCCCGTTGAGGTCGGCGGCGTCTTCAACCTGAGCGTCACCATAAAGAACGTCGGTGACCAGGTGGCGAGGTTCGTTAGGGTTTACCTGTACTCCCAGCCCGTTGTTCAGGGAAGCGAGCAGACCCAGAAGACGCTCCTTCCAACGGTGACGATTCCAACGTTCCAGCAGGAGATTCCCTTCGCCGCTTACTTGGAGGGGCCGATTAAGTACACGGACGAGCTTGCACCCGGACAGGTTAGGACGCTTCACTTCAGGCTGATAGCTTCAAAGGCCCTCAAACCGGATGTCTACCTGCTCTACGTTCAGCTCAGATACGGGGACCAGAACGGCGTCGTTAAAACGGAGGAAGTTCAAATAGGCATTCCTGTGAACGACGTTTTCAGACCGAAGGTAAGCGTCGAGAGCTTCAAGGTTCAGCCGAACCCGGTTCAGCCGGCCTCAAACTTCACGGTCACAATCACGGTCAAGAACACGGGAAACGAAAGGGCATACAACGTTATGGTTGAGGTTCTGACGACCAAACCGCAGGAGGAGACCCAGACTTACAGCCTCTTCCCGACCGCCCAGGGCCAGCCGCAGGAGAGCAGTCTCTACCCAATAGGAAAGCAGAGCGTCCTTTACTTCAGCGAGATACCCGTGAACGGAACCGCGAGCGGAAAGCTGTACTTTGCGGTTAAGGACGTTTCCAACGGCCTGTATCCGCTCTACGTGGTCGTGGTTTACTATGACAAAAACGGCGTCGAGTACAAGTCCCAGGGAACGTTTGGGGTTCATGTGGAGGGCTATCCAAAGCTTGAAGCTTACATAGGTAACGTCTGGATAAACGACGGGGAGTACAACTTCGAAGTTGACATAGCGAACGACGGAAAGGCGCCGGCCAGGGGAGTTACGGTTTCGATAAGCTCCCCCGAGCTGAGCCTCTTTCCGCTCGGCGAGCGCTACGTCGGGAGCATAGAGCCGATGGACTACGACAGCGTAAACTTCGTGGTTCTGAACACCACCCTGAAGGCCGGGAGGTATCCGGTGACGGTTAGGGTAACCTACATGCTTCCCAGCGGGAACTTCACGAGCTTCAACGAGACCCTCGAAGTTCAGATTCCGGCCAACATAGCGCCGTCGAAGGACAGGCGCTACTACTACGTCGGCGGGGCTGTGATGGTCATCATAATAATCCTGCTCTGGAGGAGGAGCCGTGGATAGAGAGATACTGAAGATAGCCTTCAGGAACCTGCACAGGAGGAAGCTGAGAACTTTCTTCACGATGCTGGGGATAATAATAGCCATAGCCTCAATAACCGCTCTGATTTCCATCGCGGAGGGCTTCCAGCTCTCGATAAGCAGGACGCTCCAGAGCACGAGCAACGTCATAATAGTCCTTCCGGGCATGGGGGCCTCGATATGGACGATAGGCACGAACACCCTCAACCAGAGCGTTGCGAACGAAATAGCCAAGATAAACCACGTCGAGGCTATAAATCCAGTTCTCGTCAAGTTCACGGTTATGGAATACAGGGGCTGGGAAGTTCCCGTAACGGTCATGGGCATAATTCCGCGGGACGCCCAGAAGTTCTACGCCCTGACCGGTCCCCAGCTCCAGAGGGGCCAGTTCATTCCTCAAGGCTCGCGCTTCAAAGCTCTGCTCGGCTACTCCATAGCCAACGGGAAGATTCAGAAGCAGGGCGGCGGAATGCTCAACTGGGAGATACTGCCCGGACAGACGATAAAGATATACGATTCTAGCGGTAGGGCCTGGGAGTTCAAGGTTTCGGGCAACTTCCAGGAGAGCGGTCAGAGCTTCATAGGGGGCTTCATAGACACGAGCGTCTTCATCCCCCTCGGAACACTCCAGGAGATGTACAACGAGCCGGGAAAGATAAGCTTCATCGAGGTCTGGGTTGACGACGTCAACTTCGTAAACTACGTGAAGGCGAGGATTCAGAAACTGCTCCCCAGTGCAACGGTCATAACCGAGAGGCAGGGCATAGAAGTGGTCGTTCAGATTGAGAACATGCTCAACAACCTCCTCCTCGGAATCGGAAGCATAGCCCTCATCGTCGGTGCGCTGGGGGTTGTGAACACTCTCCTTACCTCCGTCATGGAGAGGACGAGGGAGATAGGAACCTACCGGGCTCTCGGCGCCAAGAAGCGCTTCATACTCGAAATGATTCTCCTCGAGGGCATAATGCTGACGATAATCGGCGGTGTGATAGGGTTTGGTTCCGGTATAGTCATGGCGAACGTGGTCGTCCAGATTCTCCGCGCCAAAACGCCGGGCCTTCCAAACCCCGTCGTTGACCTGAGGGTCGTTGCGATAGCCTTCGGCATAACATTCCTCATAGGAATCGCCGCGAGCGTGTACCCGGCCAAAAAAGCGGCCGAGCTGAACCCGGCGGAGGCCATAAGACACATCGAGTGAGAAAGTGTTATAACGCTATGACCATAGTTTGAACGGTGGTGGCTATGGCCAAGAGGGTTCACCTTTTCGACTGGCATAAGGAGCACGCCAAGAAGGTTGAAGAATTTGCAGGCTGGGAGATGCCAATCTGGTACTCCAGCATAAAGGAGGAGCATCTGGCGGTTAGAAACGGAGTAGGCATCTTCGACGTCTCGCACATGGGCGAGTTCATCTTTCGCGGTAAGGACGCGCTGGAGTTCCTCCAGTACGTAACGACGAACGACATAAGCAAGCCTCCAGCCATAAGTGGAACCTACACATTGGTTCTCAACGAGCGTGGAGCCGTTAAGGACGAGACCCTCGTCTTCAACCTCGGGAACGACACCTACATGATGGTCTGCGACAGCGATGCCTTCGAGAAGCTTGAAGCCTGGTTCAACGCCATAAAGCGCGGAATAGAGAAGTTCGGCGAGCTTGACCTCGAGATTGAGAACAAGACCTACGACATGGCAATGTTCTCCGTCCAGGGGCCGAGGGCGAGGGACCTGGCCAAAGACCTCTTCGGGATAGACATCAACGACCTCTGGTGGTTCCAGGCCAAGGAGGTTGAACTCGACGGAATCAAGATGCTCCTTTCGAGGAGCGGCTACACCGGCGAGAACGGCTGGGAGGTCTACATTGAAGACGCCAATCCATACCACCCGAACCCGGAGAAGAGGGGCAAGCCCGAAAAAGCTTTGCACGTCTGGGAGAGAATCCTTGAGGAGGGGAAGAAGTACGGCATAAAGCCAGCAGGACTCGGCGCTCGCGACACCCTAAGGCTTGAAGCAGGCTACACGCTCTACGGCAACGAGACGAAGGAGTTACAGCTCCTCAGCACCGATATAGACGAGGTCACCCCGCTCCAGGCCAACCTCGACTTCGCGATATTCTGGGACAAGGAGTTCATAGGCAAAGACGCCCTCCTCAGGCAGAAGGAGAGGGGTCTCGGCAGGAAGCTCGTCCACTTCAAAATGGTCGACAAGGGAATCCCGAGGGAAGGTTACAGGGTTCTGGCCAACGGGGAGGTCATCGGCGAGGTAACCAGCGGAACTCTCTCACCGCTCCTCGGAATCGGCATAGGAATAGCCTTCGTGAAGGAGGAGTACGCCAGGCCGGGTGTTGAGCTGGAGGTAGAGATAAGGGGCAAGCCCAAGAAGGCCGTAACGGTCATTCCGCCGTTCTACGACCCCAAGAAATACGGGGCCTTCAGGGAGGAGTGAGTTTCCCTTTTCTCTTTATCGTTTTCTCCAGTATTATGCCCGCAACTATGCGGGTCAGTCCGATGAGCGTCGAAACTTCTTTTCTCTCCCCGAGAACCGTTGAGATGAAGAGCAGGCTGAGGAAGGGAACGAGGTAGGCTAAGTTCGAGGCGAAGGCAACGTCTCCCTCGATGGCCCTGTACCAGAGCAGGTAGATGAGAGAGCAAAACTCCTTTGAATTGCATTCTTAGAGAAGAATCACGAACCTTGGTCAAACTCTGCGGGACTGTCGTCCCTTGCGTCGAGCAAAGCCCGATGTCGCGCAGGCGAACAAGCTTTAAGAAAGCTTGACCAAAGAGTACCCTTCCTACCCATAGGCAAAAAGTCAGCCGTGCACTAACAAGGGGCAAGCTAGTAGAGGGTTTAACACTACAACAAAACCCCTTAAGATCGTTTCAACCTTGTTATCAGCGCCCGAAGGGCGCTTTCTTAGAGTGAAACTTCCTGAGAAGGAATATGTGAAAAAGAAACCCCATACGCAATGAACCCCTAGAATCGGCACAACACTTTCCGCCAGCGCTTGCGAAGTAAGGGCTGTAATGGTGCGGTGGCCGGGATTTGAACCCGGGTCACCGGCTTGGGAGGCCGGTGTCCTAGACCAGGCTAGACTACCACCGCACGCCCGTTATTCCTATTGCCGGGGGCTTTAAAAGTTTTACCCCCTGGTTTCCGTGCGATGATTAAACGGACGATTCCGCGGTAATAGTGCTCCTCCCGCTCGATTTCGAAGTACTTCGAGACGAGCCTGTGGGTCTCCCTGAGCGGGTCGTCATCGAGGAGCACCTTCAACGGCAACTTCAGAGGAAGGAGGAAGAGGTAGTTGAGCAGAGGTGAGTCGCTCTTCGTGTGCTCGAGGAATACTGCCCTTCCTCCGGGCTTCAGGACGCGGAGGATTTCTCTCATTCCTTTCTCGGGATTCGGAACTGTGCAGAAGACGAACGAACTCAGGACCGTATCGAACGTGCCCTCGGGAAAGGGGAGTTCCTCCACGTCTGCAACCTCAAAACAGGCGTTCAGGTCAAGCTTCCGAGCCTTCTCCCGGGCGATTTCAAGGGTTTCAGGTACCGCATCAACGGCGCAGAGTTCAACACCCCTTGGGTAATAGCGTAGCGTTTTCCCTACGCCAACGCCGACTTCTAGAGTTTTTCCCTCCACGAAGGAGACAGCTCTCTCGCGCAGGGGACAGAGAAAGCTGTCGAGCGGTTTCTCAAGGGTTTCGTAGTACCTCGCCATCCTCGAATACTTGACCTTAAACGACATGGTCCAACTTGGGAAGAGCTTTTAAAAAGTTGAACCCCAAAGCCGGGCGGTGGGAGCATGCCTTACCTAGTCATAGAGCACCTCGAGGAGATAAGCGACTGGCTGTGGCTGGAGTACAGGCACGCCAGCGAGTGGTGGAAGGAGAGGCTGATTTTCACAAACGTTCGCCCCGACGAGAGGGAAAAACTCGCGAAGCTCGGGAGCGTCATAGGGGAAAGCGTCACAAAGTTCCCCTTTGACCGCTCAAAAATCATAGTTCTCGACCTTCAAGCGGAGGAGGAGCTGAAGCCGGAAGATATAGAGGAGGACACGATAATAGTCGTCGGAGGAATCCTCGGCGATGCCGTTCCGAGGGGAAGAACCAAGGAGTTCATAACGTCGAAGATGGAAGGCGTTAAGGTCAGGCACATCGGAAAACCCCAGTTCTCGATTGACGGAGCTTCAATAGTGGCCAGGCTAATCGCTGACGGCAAGAGGCTTGAGGAGGTTGAGTACGAGGAGAACCCGACGATAAAGCTCGATGAGTTCAGCGAGATAACGCTCCACTACGCTGTTCCCAAGCTGGACGGGAAGCTTCTCCTTACACCCGGACTAATCGAACTGCAGAAGAGGGAGCTCGGTTATACAGATGATGAAGAAACAAGCGACGAGGAGCTAATTGAGTTCTTCGAAGGGAAGCGGGAGCTTTGAGGTACTCGTCTTCTCAAGGAAGAAAATCATCGTTGCCGTGGACAGCACGAGGGCAAGCACCGGTGAGACGGCGATTCCAGCCAACAAACCAACGAGACCGAAGTTCACAACGACGACCGTCATCGGCACTGAAACCAGGGCCACGAACGCGAGGTACTTAAGACCGTAGCCGAGGTAATCGCCTCCCTTAAGGGCCATCTCCACGCTCCTCTCGAACGCCTCTCCAAAGCTCATGTTTTGGGAAACTATAAGGTACGGAACTCCATAAATCAGGTAGAAAACGAAGAGCAACAGCGGCAGCGCAAGGACAATCAGAGCACTGAGGAGCATTCCGGTAAATATTAGCGTGACCCCAATCACGAGGAGGAGAAGCTTGAACCAGAGGAAGTCGAGGAAGAACCTCTCCCCGTTTGACATGAAGTCCGTCTCCCGGCCACTAAGCCTGTCTCTTATGCTCCCAAGGTAGCCGGCCGAGAGAAACGCGCCTACGATGGCACCGACCAGCATAAGTACAAGCCCCACGGCGGAAACACCCGAGCCTGCCGAAGGCGGAGGCGAAACAAAGCTCCAGAGGGTGGGAACGTCCTCAGGAAATACGAACTTAACCCCGATGTGAAAGCCGGAGAAGGCAACGACCTTTCTCAGGTTGTCCACCGAGAGCAGTGTGAGAACCAGTGGAACCACCATCAAGGGCGCAAGCTCCCCGACTTTTTCCCAACCCCTCGTAAGGGCTTCCACGAAGTCGACCACCTCTCATCCCCCCTCACGGCGCGTTAAGCTGAAACTTCACCCCGACCCTTTTATACACTTCTATGCCGTTCTTGGAATACACGAGAACGTACCTCCCACCAACCATCTCCCTGAGCCTCACCAGGTAGAGCCTCCCGTGGTAGGTCTTCACGTCCACGAAAACCAAATCTGGCCTGACTTTCGCGGGGTAAACGTAGACGTTCTCCTTGACCGCAAGGGCCGGGTAAAATATGGGCTGTGTGTAAACTGAGAGGTTCGTCTTCAGGAGAACGTCCACGACCGCCCAAGCGGTTTTGTACCCCGGAGCCGGCTGGAGAACCGAGTAGTAAACTAGAGGAAAGAGCTTCTTGGGAGGCTTTTCCGCAACTGGCATGGTCGCCCAGGAGGTTACGAGCGCTAAGGCTATGAGAACCGAGAGGATTTTCTTAACCTTCCACAGTTCAAGCCCCTTCACGGCAAAGACTGTCCCAATGAAGGAAAGCGGGACGAGCATGTAGGGGTAGTGGAATCCAAACGTGTACTGGCTTGGCCGCGAAGCCAGGAGGTTCTCGAGCCACGGAAGAGCGAGGAGAACCCAGTTCCGCGGGATGAAGAGGGGCAACAGACCGAAGCTCAGGTTGAAGAGCAGGAAGTAGGCAAGCTTCCTTCCGTTTATGCCCACATGCTTGTATAGGTAGCCGTAGATGTAGCCGTTTCCGAAGTGCGGAATTATCACCTTGATTGCTATTAACCCGTAGACCCCCGCGATAATCGAGAGGACTATGAAGCGAACGTTCCTCTTCAGCACTCCAGAGGAGAAACCGTCGCGGAGCGCCCACCACAGCGAAAGCGAAATCACACCCAGAAACGTGTCCTCCTTGACGGACAGAAGGAGGACTGAAGTTAGGATGAAGGCCCTCTCCCTTCCATCAACGAGGAAGATTGCCGCGAGCAGGAAGAGGGGAACGGCCAGCGAAACCGGGTGAAACTCAAAGAGGTTAATCCCGATGAGGGAGGAGTTGAAGGCGTAGGGAGCAGTCAGCACTATGGCGAGCCTCTCATCCAGAACCTTCTTGGCAAGGAGATATGCCAGCAGAACCGACGAACCCAGTGCAATGCTCTGAATCACGAGGAGGGTTTTGGCTGAGGGGAACAGCGCGAAGATTGGAACGAGGAGAAAGAGAATCGGCTGGAAATGAACGCCGAAGTGATTAGAGACGCCGTAGAGCTGCCACTCAACCGTGTTGAAAAGGGGCCGCCCGTGCAGGAAGCCCGCCAGGGACTGCGTAAAGATTCCGAGGTCAAAGCTCTTGTAGGCAAAGTACCTGAATTTAAGGAAGCTTAAATAAATCATAACGAGCGTGTAAACTACTGCAATAACCACCGCAGTAAAATCGTAAGATGATAACTTAATTTTAATTTTGAATCTCACCATCAGATGTGGTTAAACCGCGTTGGTTTAAAACTATTTCGTCCAGTCCTCGGCAAGGCGTTCTATTGCCTCGCGAACCCTGGCCCGGTCCAGTCTATCAACGACGAGAAAAACTTCCTGAACGCTCCCGTCGCTCTTGGCGACGAGCTTAAGGCCGGTCTGCGTTTCCCGCGTCACCTTAATCTCAAAACCCCTGGAATCGCTCGCGTAAATCCTGCCCGGGATTACCTTCTTTACGCCGGGAATCGAGGCTATCTCCTCGAGGGGTTTCTCAAGCCCCTTGAGGAAGTGGTGCTCCCTCTTGACGCCTTTGCGGAAGTGCTTGGGCATGAGAAAAGGTAGGGGAGGAACTTTAAAATTTTAAGCCCGCTTCCTCACCTTGACGGCGACGCCCTTCTTCGCCCTAATCATCTCCTCTCCAGCGAGAACGGCCTTGCCGACGCCGACTACCTTCTCGTCCCTCACGACGCCGACTATGTCGTCCGGACGAATCCTCTCGTCGGCCTCGTTCACGCCGACTGCGAAGACGTCACCGCGCAGGTCGAAGTCAATCTTCACCCAGTAGGCCTTGAGCGAGTCGTAAATCCTCTGCATTCCGAAGGGCGTGACGCTTATGACGCCATCCCTGAAGGTTCCCGTCTGCTGGTTCTCAACGAATAGGCGGAGCATTTTAGAGCCTTTAACGTGGCCGTTATCTGGAAGGACGGCCTCTCCTGCTCCAGCGCCAAAGTAGAAGTCGAAGACCTTCCTTATGTTCTCGAAGTAGCGGTAGGTTCTGTCTTCCTTCGTCCCCTCAAGCTGGAACTCACTCAGGGTCTCGGTGAGGGACTTCAGGCTTTCCTTGCTCGTCGTTCCGTTCTCAACGCGGGTGAATATTATCTCCCTGCCCGAAAGCTCGCCCGCGAGCCTCGCTATCTCGACGTAGGCCTCGTC
>NZ_JAMONU010000124.1 GCF_027066465.1 Thermococcus sp. | reverse complement strand
ACTAACCCGGCCAGCTTGAAAAGTAAGAGGCGAAAGCCGAGGAGTTAAATGCTCGGCAAGCTCCTCGACCACGTCCTCTGGAAGGCCCTCAGCCCTGAGAATACGCTTAAAGCTCCGCCTCGCCCGGTTGGTTATCCTCACGAGACTAGCGATTCTAAACGCGAGCGATGGGAGGCGGAGAAAAAAGCGGAGAAGGGGGAGAATCACTCTTTCTTCTCCTCCCCGTCTTTTTTCCCATAGTAGGTCGGGCCATTTATCACAACAGCACCCTTCTTAGTGAGGTTCGCCAGAGCCTCCATAAGCTCCTTGCCGGGGTTTATGGAGTCCATGAACTCCTTCGTGAGCTCAAGCGCCGCCTCTTTGTCCATACCCGCCTCGACGAGGTTTTTGTAGAACTCCGCCACGCTCTTGCCCATTGCCTGAATTCTTTCTGGGCTGTAGAGTTCGTTTAGAAATTCCTTAAGGGGTCCAATAAGGTCTTCCACTATGTCCCCTAGCTTCTCCATGAGGAAGGGTATCTTCTCCAAATCCTTGTCGCCCTCATAGGCCTCGATGAGGTCTTCGAGTACCTCCGCCTTCTCCCTGAGGACTTTCACCTCCTCCGGCGTCTTCGCGTTCCTCATCTCCTCCACGAGCTCGTCCAGGAGCTCCTCCAGCTTCTTCTTGGGGGTTCCAACTTTCTCCTCCATATCAATCACCTCGATAATCTTTAGTCCGGTCAAGCTTAATCGGGATTCCGATTATTTCGAACCACTTTTTGACCACCTTCTTTGAGAGGGCGTAGCACTTTCCCCTCTCCCCGGGAACCTCGACGACGATTCCCATCTCCCTAAGCTCCCTCAGCTTGGCCCTCACGGTGTTCCGCGAGGCCTTTCCGCGCCTGCCCTTCAGCTCCCGCGCTATCTCACTCACGTTCGCCCGCTTGAGGTCGAAGAGAATTCGAATGATTTCCCTCGATATGGGGTCGGTAACCTCGGGAACGGCCACCTCTATTCCCAGCCCGCCGTACTGGGCGTAGAGGTTGATTAAGCGGAGATAGGCCTGTGCCAGCTGGGAAACGAGGGCGAAGCTCTCCCTCAGCTCTTCGAGCGCCTTCCTGAGCTCCTGGACTTCCCTGGCGAGTTCCTCATCGGGCATGGTTAATGGTTGGGTGGTCAGTCCTTTAGCGTTTCCGGTCAGGGGTGAGCAGTTCCGCAACTCGGACGTAGCGGTTGAGCCTCTCGAACCGGGGCTCTAGGCCGAGCTCGGCGCATATCCTCCTCAGCTCCCCAATGGTCGAGAAGTACTCTTCCCCTTCATGGTTTATTCGAACGGGCAATCCATTTGATGTACCTTCCCCCGTCCTCGCTCTCCTCCGGTCTTGCAAAATAGCCTTCCCGTACCAGCACGTTGTTGGCCCATCCAAAAATCCAGTGCCAGACCTCGATGAGGAGTTCGTCTCGTCTGCACCATTTCGATGCCCTCAGCCTTTTGAGTTCACCGTTCAGTTCATCATTTTTCCGAAGGAACCGCTCCGCTTCTTCCGCGACCTCCCATGCCACCTTCCATCCTACCTCCTCGTCCTCCGGCCCGAAGAACGGCGCTTTCTCGTAGCCGTATTTTTTAAGGATTTTCATGTTCTCGGCATTTCCCTTGGAACAGTGCTCTTCGAGGGCTTTTGCAACGGATATTGCTTCCTCCTCACTCGCTTTGCCTCTCCAGACCAGGTCGGGGAACGCGTTCCGCCTGCCCGTGTGGTTGCCGAAGGAGTAGAATGTGTAGGGTCCGAACTGTGATGAATGACAACCCCAGTAAAAGTCCTCCATGAGTCTTTTTGCTCCCTCCCTTATCTCCTTGGCGTAGGGGACAAAGCCCCCAGAAAAAGCCCCTCCGAAGACCAGTCGGAGCGATTCCAGGTCGAGACCGTAGCAACCTATGACCGAGAAACGCACGTGTTCGAGGCTTGAGCACCCGACTCCCCTCATTTTCATGAGCCGGGAGTCAAAGGACTCCATAAGTCCGATGAGCCTCTTGGCGAGGGCCTCCCCGAACTCGACCCCGATTTCCCTCAGCCTCAGAACGTCCTCCCACGGGAGAACGCAGAAGTTCAGCTTCAGGACGCCGTCTTCCTCCTTCAGAAGGCCATTCGAGAGGAGATAACGCAGCGAATCTTCAGGAATCATGCGAAGGGCTTCTTCACGGGTTACGGGTGAACGGAGAAGCTTCAATAAAAGCTCTTTGGCATTGGGAACGTGCTTCCAGTAGTCCGGATCGCTCCCGCAACAAACATAGACCATCAGCCGACCCAAGGTTATCACCAAGAAGTATCATGTGAAAAATCTTTTAAACCTTCTCTTCAACCCCGTCTCCATGAAGCAAACCCTCTACCGCCTCCAGCTCCTCACGTCAGCCCTCAGAACAGCGGGAGACGCCATCGAGAGCGTTGCCCTGCCCTGGGGGATTCTCCAGAGCACCGGCTCGCTCCTGAGCATCGGCGGCTTCGCCCTCTTCTCCCACCTGCCCTGGGTTATCCTCCCGCCCCTCCTCGGAAGGACGCTCGACAGAACGGCCAGGAAGGTCAGGCCGGCCTTCCTCGCGCTCCTCCTTCAATCGGCCCTTGCCACTCTGATAGTTCCCCTCTCATCGAACGTCGTTGCATTTTACCTCATCGTCTCCGGAATCTCCGCTCTGGACATCCTCCACCGCTACTACGGCTTCTCGCTGGTTGCTTCGATGACCCTCGACCCGTCGGAGCTCCAAAGCCTCAACGCAAAGCTCGCCACCGTTGGAAACGCCGTTTCGCTGGTGGCCTTCCCTCTGGCCGGCTTTCTTTCTTACCGCTTCGGGATAACGGCCATGCTCCTCGACGCGGTTCTCCTTCTCGTTGGAGCGCTCACACTAATTCCGTATCTGGACGTCGATGTGAAGGGGAAGAGCGAGGAACTCCAGCTGGGAGAATCGGACAAAGGGATAATCATTGACAGATGGCTCGTCATAGGAGTTCTCGTCTCGATGCTCCTCTTCAACTTCGCCCTCGGCTCGTTCAGGATTTTCATCTTCGCCTCGCTGAGGAAGCTGAGCGCGGGGGAGTTCGTTTACGGGGTCCTGCAGTCCCTCACAACCGTTGGAAGCCTTGTAGCCGTCGTGATTATCTCTATTCTCGCAAAAAGGAAGGGAATCGGCCTCCGGAGACCGCTGATGATTGGAATGCTCCTCCAGAGCCTCGCCCTTCTCATCACTGGATTCCCCACGGTTTTGATGCTGTTTCCCGCAGTTCTGATTCTGGGATTCGGCGGGGAGCTTCTCAACGTCTCGTTCGACAGTCTGATGCAGAGGTTTATCCCGCTTAAGCGCCTTGGTACTGCAAGGGGCCTTTTCGACGCCCTCGCGACGCTGGTAATCCCCCTGTCTCAGCTGACCTTTGCGTGGCTGATTGAAAGGGGAACGGGGGCGAACCTTCCGGTGGGTGCCTTCCTCCTGGGGGTTCTCGCGCTTGGAATCCTCACGCTCACCACGAGAGACCTTCCGTTAGATTAACCAGCCGGCCCGTCTGGTTTTCTTTCAAACTGCCCCTCAGCTCCGCTCTGTAAATCCCCGAGATGGCGTCACCGATGGCAGCGATAACGTCCGCGTTTTTAAGGAGAGACTTCTTCGGCTCTCCGCTGTTCCTCACGTGGTTGAAGAATACCGCGAGGTTTGACGCGGCGAGGTGGAGGTTCCGGTAGCTTTCTTTTCCCGTGAGTTTGTATAGAGACCCGGAAGCCTCGCTGAGAACCTGCGCGCAGTAGGCGTACCTCCCGGCGCGCTCCCTCAGCAAATCAGCGCTCGCGTTGTGCTCAACCATCGTCCTGAGCGCACCCATGTCGCTCAGACAGAAGAGGGCTGTGGTGGAAACGGAAAGCAGGCCGGATTCTGCGTTCTTAACATCAACGCTTCTCCGATGAAAGGCGTATCCGAAGAGTGAGGAAACTACGAGGAGAACGACGATGACCGCGAGAAGGCGCCTCATTAACACCACCCAGCGTAATTGGGAAAGGCCCTTAAAAGGTTTCCCCAACTTAGGGCGGTGATGTTCATGCTCATACGCGAGGCGAGGCCGGAAGATAGGTCCTTCATCGAGGAAATAGCGAGGCTGACGTGGGACGGCGCGGATTACCTCGCGAGGGTCTTCGACGAGTGGCTCGGCGATAACTTCTACGTCCTCGAGGTGGACGGAAAGGTTGTGGGAACGGCAAAGCTGACGCTTTTGCCAGGAAAGGTCGGCTGGCTCGAAGGATTGAGGGTTCATCCCGACTACCGGGGCAGGGGCTTTGGGCGGAAGCTCCACGACTTCATGCTCCAGCTTGGTGGGAGACTCGCGAAGGAGGGAAAAATCGAAGCCCTTGAGTTCGCGACATACTTCCTCAACCGCGAGAGCATCTCGATGGCAGAGAAGACGGGCTTTCGGGTCAAGGCGAAGTTCTTCGTCTTCGGGGCGAAAACAGAGGACTTCCAACCGGAGAGGCCTGAGAAAATCGAGCCGGAGCTGAGCGACCTGACCCTCGGCCTCATTCCCGTCGGTTGGCGCTTCGTGAGGAGGAGCGAGGAGGCTTTAGGATGGATTAGGGAAAACGCCGACCTTTACGACTTCAACGGCTTCCGCTTTCTGGTTTCAAAGAAAGGAGCGACGTTCACGCCCCTCGACGTTGGCTTGGCGACTCTTAAGGCAATGCTCCCAGCGATGGCGTGGGTGGCCCGTGAGAGGGGAAGGGAGAGCTTCGACGTGATGCTCCCGAGCGGGGTAAAACCCCTCCTGCCGGGCCTTAGGAGGCTTGGTCTCCACCTCTGGGACGAGACTGAGGAGCCGAACGTTCTGGTTTTTAGGAAGAGGCTCGTTCGGGGGTGAGAGTGTGGAAATAATTCGCCTGTCCGGGGGACACCTCCCAGACTTCCAGGAGCTTTACATCGAGTTTTTCAGGGAACTCCGAGGAAAGCAGGGCTGGAATCCACATGCCGAGGCTGAGTATAGGGCCGAGGCAACACACTACTTCAAGAGGGGAGACATGATATTCCTCGCCATCGAGAAGGAAGAAGCCTTGGGATTCATCAGGGTTTCAAGCCGGGAGGGCAGTTTCTGGATTGAAGAACTCTTCGTAAGGCCAGAGTTCAGGGGGCGGGGAATCGGACGGGCCCTTGTTGAGCGGGCGGAAGAGGAGGTCAGGAAGCACGACGACGCGCTCTACCTCTTCGTCCTGCCGCAGGACAAAGATGCGATAGCCTTCTGGAAGAGGCTCGGTTACGACGTTATCAACACGATCGAGCTGGTGAAGGACTTGGAGCACTTGGAGAGGCTGTCCTTCCACACGGTCGAACTTCTCGGCGAGCCCTTCAGAATCTTCCGCTGGCGTGGGGAGAAGTTCACGGAGGAAGAGAAGCGCTTTATGGAACTGCTTGAGGAGTTTTACAGAAAAGGTGGGACGAAGGAGGAGTTCCTGAGGTTAGTCAATCAAACTTTGGAGAAATGGCTCGGCAAAAAGTGAAAGTTAAGCGTGCCACCTTCTCAACACCGGGAGAAGGACGAGAACTACGACAAGCCCGGGACCGCAGATTCCTCCTTTCGCCGGAGAGCTGGAAGTACCAGTTTCCGGATATGTTGTCGATTTGAAAGACGGACTTGGAGAGCTTGAAGCTGTCTTTGAAGTTGCTGTGGAAGTCGTTGTCCCCGACGTGGTCGTCGGCAGTGTGGAGGTCGTTCCAACATGACCGGTGCAGAGTTTCGAGGATTTTAACTCCAGTGCCGTGTTCTCTGCCCGCACTTCTTCCAGAACCTGGAACTTCACCGTTGAAACTTCGAAATATTTTGAATCTACCGGGTGGAATTTCAGGCGAAGCTCCCGAGTTCCGAGCTTAACGTTCCTCCAGCAGGGGTCTTTTTCAGCAACCGTAAAGAGAATTACGCTTCTGGAACCACTCAATCCGAGAGTTCCTACGACGGTATCTCCTTCTGCCCAGATATTCCTGACGAGCTTCAAAGTTCGGAGCGTGCTGGGTTTGTAGGCCTTCGCCCAATCAACGCTTCCGTTTCCGCTGAGCCTGAGCACTACAACGCTGTCCTTTAACTTCTCAGCACCGGCCACCCACGAGCCAATCTCTCCGAGATAGAGTGAATCCCCTGAAACTGCGAAGCGGTTCGTCACGAGACCGGGTTCATTGACCACTATGCTCCATATCGGGCTTCCGTTTTGGGCTATCTTTATCACGGCTGGAAACTTCACGGACGTTCCGTTCACCTCGGTTTCATACGTGCCGATTACATAAAGTCCACTGGCTCCTCTGACTATGCCGCTGGCGTAGAGCAGGTGGCCACCTTCCTGGGAGCGGTAGTGGGAGTAGCTGAGGACGTTGAGCACCGTTCCGTTGGTCAGCATTTCGATGAGGATTATTCTCGACCCACCAATCGCGCTCTCGGCGTTCGTAGAGACGACGTAAATCCTGTCCCCATCGACCATCAGACCTATGGGTTCGAGACCCAGGGTGACTCTAACGGACTTTGCCCAGAGCACCTTACCGTATAGGGGCTTGTTGTTCTCGTCCACAAAGACCTTTAGCACGACTGCCCACTTCCCGAGTTTTGCGAGTATGTAGAGGTACTTGCCATCAAGCACAGCATCCCTCGGGTAGATATGAGTCCTCACGAGCCGGGTCGTTCCACCGTAGGTTCTGTTCACGTAGGCCGAAATCATCTCGCCCCAGCGGACGTTTAAGTCATTATCGAGCCTGAGGATTAATATACTGTTAAAGCTTTTCGTTTTCTTTGAGTGGGCTTCGGAAATCAGATAGTAACCGTCAGAAGCCCTCAGGAGAATCTGGTTAGTTCCGAGGGGCGAAACTCCAATCCCCGTGCCATCATTGAAGGAAAGGGACAGCATCGTCCCGGAGAGGGTCTCGCCATCCGGAGTTATTTCAATCAAGGCAATGTAGTTCTTTAGTCCTTTGCTGTAGATTCCGGAAACCAGCATCTTGCCATCGGAGTAGAGGGCGTAGTACGGGTCGAATGAATCCATTGAGCCTCCCCGGATTGTGTACTCAAACTCGGCCGCCGAGACCGTTGTGAGGGACAGCGCAAGGACAAGGAGCACAACGAGGACCCACCTCATTGCCATCCCTCAAATTTTTTTACAACTTTTTGGGTAAAATACTTTTTCTTGAATAAAATCTCATCAAATCCGTCAAAATATTCCCGAACGATTCGACAGATTTTTAACGTCGAGACCCAAAATTAGCCTTATGGAAATCCGGGAACTCCAGCATGGAGAGGAGCCTCAATGCTTCCAAATAGCCCAGGGCCTTCCTGAGTGGTTCAACGAGGCCGGCCTTAGAGCTATCGGGCGGACTTAAGGAAGGAGGCTACTCGTTGTCAAGACGTCAGGCGATTTGAGCTACAAGCCCCACGACGAGACGAGGCGCTTCTACGAGCGGAGGGGCTTCGTGAGAATCGCGCTGGTGGACCCGTATCCAGAGTGGAACGAGCCGGCGCTGATTTACGCCAAATGTCTCGGAAACGTTTTAAAATCTCGGTTGTAATCTGAACGGGACTTCAAATGCGCTGGAGCGAGATTCCCCGCGACGCTAAAGCTTACATGCTCTACCACACGCTCATTGCCCCCAGCCTGATGGTCTGGATACTCTTCCCGCTCTACCTCATGGAGACCGGATACTCAATTCTCGAAGTCGGGGCGTTCTTTACCGCTGTAAACATAATCGCGATTCCCCTAACTTACCTCTTCGGCCGGCTCTTCAACCGCTGGGACATCAAGAAGGGTCTTATCGCGATAGACGTCCTTGACGGCATCGCCTACGTTTTGTACGGCCTCGCGAAGGGCGCGGTCGCCCCTTTAGTGCTCTTCGCTGGCAAAACAATTGAGAAGCTCTCAACGGTTCTCTATCCCCTTTATCGAGCTTACGAGCAGGTAATCTACCCGGAGGACAAGTACGAGGAAATCTTAGCCTGGCACCTCCGCCTGCCGGAGATATCGAGGCTGGTTACATTTCCGATTATGGGCTACATCCTTGGCTACATCTATCCGGGGCCGGAGAGCTACCGATGGACCTTCATGTTCTTCGGCCTCTTCTCGGCCGTTACGGTAGTGTACATCTGGCGGTTCCTGCCCTCCGTTGGCCGGGAGGAGCGGATAACGCCAGAGAGCTTCACCTTCAAGGCAGGCGAGTTTAAAGTTCTCATTGCGTTTGAGACGCTCTTCACACTCGCCTGGATGATGGCTCCGGAGATTGTGCTGATTAACTACGTCGTCTTCGTGCTCCATAAAACGGTCTTCGAGGTAACGCTGATAGCCTGCGCGAGCAGTATGGCCTCGATAATTGGCACTTACGCGAGCGAGAGGGTTCCGAAGGGGAAGGGATTTCAAGCTCTCGGCATTGCAATGTTCATTAATGCTTTATACACACTCATCATGGCATTGGCACCGCCCTTTTGGCTTGTAATTGTTGTTTATGCCATTGGAGAATTCGGAAGCACCTTGGGGTTTCCCTTCTACCGCTCTTGGCAGTTCTCGCTGATTCCTAAGGAACGCACTAGCGAGTTTCATGCGGCGATATCGAGTTATAAGACCCTCTTAGGCCTATTCACGCCCTTCGTTGCGGGAGCTCTGGCAAGCCTTCACCCAACTCTGCCCTACGCTGTGAGCTTCGGCCTGTTTTTACTGGCGGGGGCGATGTTCTGGTGGCTCTACAAAGCCAGAAGTCTCGTGGCTAAACATTAACCCCAGTCCTCAGCCTCCAGCCGTCTATGCTGAAACCGCCCATCTTCTCAAGGACGTGAGTTATCAAAGCCTCGGCGTTCTCGGTTCTGACTTCTTTCATGGCCCTGAGAAAGAGGGCGACGAACTCATCATTTGGGAAGTCGGGAAAGAGGTAAGCCCTTCTGAAGGCCCCGTCGCTGAAGAGGCGATACACCTTGCTCGCCGGCGGTACTTCGACCCTCAAAAACCGAGCGTAGGACTCAAGCGCTTCCTTCAGAGCCAGATGATAGAGGTAAGCGTAGCTCGGGTCTCCTCGTTCCTCTGCATCCTTCAGGCTGTCGAGAGCGTCCCAGAGAACGTACTTGGCCAGTTCGACTTTCACTGACTCGGGCTTTGGAAACGGCTTCCTCATGTACTCCTCGGCCTCGGCTCGAAGGGTCTCTACAATGCCCGTTTTGTCGAAGAGGACTTTCCCGATGAGGATTATTCTGGCGGTATTCCTCTTGTTCCTGAAGTGCTCCTCCTTAAAGTACCGCCTTATCTGCCTTACTAGGTT
>NZ_JAMONU010000123.1 GCF_027066465.1 Thermococcus sp. | reverse complement strand
AGGAAGCCCACAATTCAATACATCATTGAGGAGGCCTACGAGGCTGGTATTAGGGAGATTCTGATAATCACGGGAAAACACAAGAGGGCCATAGAGGACCACTTCGACAGGTACGAGCATGATGTCAAGAACAGGGAGCTTGAAAAGCTCGACAGAATCCTCGACGAGATGAACATTTACTACGTCAGACAGAAAAAGCCAAGGGGCTTGGGAGACGCTATTCTGCACGCCCGGGCGTTTATCCAAGATGAACCATTCGCCCTTCTCCTTGGGGACACAATAACAAAGCCACCCTGCATAAAGGAGGCCATTGAAATCCACGAGAGAACGGGTAAAAGCGTCATATCACTCGAGCAGGTTCCAAAGGAGAAGGTTCACCTGTACGGAATCGTTAAGATAGAAGACGGCAGGATTACACGGCTCGTTGAGAAACCATCCCCTGCGGAAGCTCCAAGCAACTGGGCGATACTCGGGAGGTACGTTCTCACACCGGAGGTCTTTGAGTACCTGAAGAGGGTGAAGCCAGATAGGAAAGGAGAAATACAGCTTACGGACGCCCTCCAGCTGATGGTTGAAGATGGAATAGAGGTAATCCCCCACTTCTTCAGCGGGAGACGGTACGATATAGGGAACTTCCTCGACTGGCTCAGGGCCAACGTTGAGCTGGCCCTCGAGGACCCGTATCTAAGTGAAGAGTTTAGGAAGATATTGGAGGAGGCTGTTGGAAATGTACGACGAAACGAAGGAGGTAGCTGAACTCGCGAGGGAGTTCAGGGAAGAGTTTGAGGGTAAGAAAGTCCTCGTAAGCGGTGCCGCGGGATTCCTGGGTTCCTGGCTTTCCGACGTTCTTCTCGAGGCGGGGGCGGAGGTTTACGGAATCGACAACTTCGCGAGCGGACTCAGGAGGAACATTGAGAACGCTTTGAAGAGGGAGAACTTCCACTTCTACGAAGCGGACGTTTCAAAGGAACTGCCCGAAGAGGTTCTGAGGGAAGACTTCGACTTCGTCTTTCACCTCGCATCAAGGGCGTCGCCCTTCGAGTTCGAGCACTACCCCCTTGAGATAATTGAATCAAACACGATAGGAACGAGGAACATGCTCGAGATTGCGAGAAGGAACGAGGCGAGGTTTCTATTCACCAGCACGAGCGAGATTTACGGCCAGCCAAAGGTCGTCCCGACGCCGGAAACGTACTGGGGCTACGTGAACCCAATAGGGATAAGGAGTTGCTACGACGAGTCCAAGAGGCTGGGCGAGACCATCACGATGGCCTACCACAGGCAGTACGGCCTCGACACGAGAATCGTCAGGATTTTCAACACCTACGGACCGAGGATGAGGGCGGATGGAATCTACGGAAGGGTCGTTCCGAGGTTCGTCACCCAAGCTCTAACCGGCAAGCCCATAACCGTCTTCGGCGAAGGCAAACAGACGAGGAGCTTCTGCTACGTCACCGACCAGATTAGGGGAATCCTCAAGCTGGCCCTTAGCGAAAGGGCGAGCGGTGAGGTCGTCAACATAGGCAACCCCGACGAGATAACGATTATAGGGCTCGCACACCTCGTCAAGGAGCTTACCGCTTCGCAGTCGCCAATAGAGTTTCACCCGCTTCCCCCGGACGACCCGCCGAGGCGCTGTCCGGACATAACGAAGGCGAGGAACCTTCTCAACTGGGAGCCGAGGGTCGGCCTTAGGGAGGGCCTTGAGAAAACGATAGAGTGGTTCAGGGGGGTTCTCTGATGAGGGTCTCGATAATTGGCTCGGGCTACGTTGGAATGATTACCGGAATGGGCTTTGCAAAGCTCGGAAACGAGGTCGTCTTCGTTGACGTGGATGAGGAGAAGGTGCGGATGATAAACGAGGGCCGGCCACCAATCTACGAGGAGGGTCTCAAGGAACTTATGAGGGAGTACAGGGAAAGGTACAGGGCGACGACCGACTACCGTGAGGCCGTCATGAACTCGGACGTGACGTTCATCTGCGTTGGAACGCCCTCCCGCGAGGACGGTTCGATAGACCTGAGGTTCATAGAGAGCGCTTCAAGGGAGATAGGGGAAGTCCTGAGGGAAAAGGACGACTTTCACGTTGTTGTGGTTAAGAGCACGGTGGTTCCGGGGACGACGGAGGGCGTTGTGAAGCCAATCCTCGAGGAGCAGTCCGAAAAGAAGGCCTTTGAGGACTTCGGACTGGCGATGAACCCGGAGTTCCTCCGCGAGGGCGTGGCTTTGAGAGACTTCCTGAACCCCGACAGGATTGTTCTGGGTGTTCAGGACGAGAGTACGAAGAGGATTCTCGAGGAGCTGTACTCACCCATAGATGCCCCCAAGCTTATAACGGACATTAAAACGGCTGAGATGATTAAATACGCCTCCAACGCGTTCCTCGCCACGAAGATAAGCTTTGCCAACGAGATTGGAAACATCTGCAAAAAGCTTGGCATCGACTCCTGGAAGGTGTTCGAGGGGGTCGGCCTCGACCACAGAATAAGCCCGTACTTCTTCAGGTCGGGCCTCGGGTTCGGGGGGTCATGCTTCCCGAAGGACGTCAAGGCGATTATCAGAAAGGCCGAGGAAGCCGGTGAGGAGCCGATACTGCTCAAGGCCGTTCTCGAGGTGAACGAGAGACAGCCGGTTAAGCTCGTCGAGTTGCTGAAGAAACACGTTCCCAGGCTTGGAGGAAAGGTAATAGGCGTTCTCGGCCTTGCGTTCAAGCCCAACACCGACGACGTCAGGGAGACGAGGGCGTATCCGGTTATAAGGAGGCTCCTCGAGGAGGGCGCCAATGTGATAGCCTACGACCCCAAGGCGATGGAGAACTTCAGGAAGTTCTACCCGGACGTCGGGTCGAGGATAGCCTACGCAACCAGCCTGGAGGACGTTATGAAGGACACCGACGTGATTCTAATCCTGACCGAGTGGCCGGAGTTTGAGGAGCTCGACTACTCCGGGAAGGTTGTGATAGACGGGAGGAGAGTGCGGAGGGCCGAGGAAACGGCTGAGGTCTACGAGGGACTCTGCTGGTGAGACAAGGTAGAGGTACACCAATCAAAAACCGCGAAGGTTTATAACAGCCTTTGAGAGGTGTATCCATGCTACACAGGGCAAAGAGATGGGTCGTCCAGAACGTGATTAATAGGCATCCAAAGCTAAAGGAGAAGGTCTTCCCAGTATACTCGAAATATGTAACATGGACGACGCGCAGGGAGGTTCAGCGAAGGCTGAAGAGCCTGAAGCCTGAGAACTACTACGATTTCGAGAACGCCGAACCGAAGAACGTGATAATAATAACCGCCGATTGCATGCGCTTTAAGAACACCAGCATGGCCGGCTACGAGAGGGACACGACGCCGTTCCTCGCCTCTATCGGAAAGAACTACAGGGCGGTTTCCGGGGCGCCGTGGACCTATCCATCGGTCCCGACGATACTCTCAGGGCTCTACCCCACGAGGCACGGGGCTTACATTCACAGCCGCATAAAATACCTAGACAACCTAGGGCACCTTAAAGGAATAAAGGAGAGTGTTATTACACTCCCCGAACTACTCCTCTACATGGGCTATGACGTGTACATGGCAACTGCAATCGAGCTCTCAAGCCTTCACTTCAGGAGACGAATACCTGACATAAGGTGGTACCCTGGGGAAACGCGGGCCGAGAAAATACTCGACGACTTCCTGAAGTGGGCCGAACGGGAGCACGGAAGGAGGTTCTTTGCGTATCTGCACCTGGGTGACCCCCACGAGCCCCTCAACCCGCCCGACGAGTACTGGAACTATTTTGGTAAGGTAAAGAACCTGAAGAACATAAGGACCTGGGCGTACACAAAACCCGGGGAGTGGAGCAAGCCCGGTTTCAAGGAATACGTTGAGAACAGGGTTCTCCTGTACGACAACACCCTCCGCTACGTAAACGACCAGATTGAACGGTTCTTCGGGGAACTGGAGAGGAGAGACCTCTTGGAGGACACCCTAATAGTTGTGACCGCAGACCACGGAGAGGAGTTCTGGGAGCACCGGGAGGTTGAGGCAAAGTATTTTTACGACACCCGGAACGCCTGTGGCTTTGGACACGGCCACAACGTGTTCAGGGAGATAATAGAGGTTCCCCTGACGATGTACGGGTTCTCCGGGTTGAAGAACTGGGAGCACGTTTCATCGGCGGACGTAACCCCAACCATACTGCAAGAACTAAACATAAAGCCCAGATTCAAGCCGGACGGAGTGCCACTCCAAGAAAAGCCGAGGAAGAGGGCGATTCTAACGGAGGCGGCAGGGTACGGCTATGAGAAAAAGGCCCTCCAAGTAGGAGACCTCAAGTTCCTGTACGCCCCCAGTGACGGTGTTGAATGGGTCTTCAACCTGAGGAAAGACCCCGATGAGAGGACTCCAATAACAGACCCCCAAGTTGTCCAAATATTCAAAGAAAAATTGAAAAAACTTCTATCCAAAATATCAACAGCCCAGATGAGGTGACCAGCTGTGCGAGTGCTCCTTCTTCACAATCAGATATCCCCCTACAGATTGCCGATATTCGAAAGGTTAAACGAAAAATTCGAAGTTACTGTTCTGTTCTGTGAACCGAGGTCTCCAGACAGACTTTGGGAAACGGAAGTTATTAAGAGATTTAATTTCCAGTGGAGAATCTTGAAGGGAAAAAGGATTGGGAAGATTATACTGAACAATCCGATAGAGATAATTGAGGAGTTAAAGAACTCAGACGTTGTAGTCATTGCGGAAACCGTCGAGACTATCCCATCAACGGTACTGGCCCTGATACTTTCCCGCGTTTTGAAGAAGAAGGTAATCCTGTGGACCGAGAGGATTGAAAGTCCGTGGATTAGCCATAAATTTAGAGGGCCGAAAAGAATTCTGAAAGAGACCTACGAAAAGGCCATATTTTTCATGTCAAACATCGTTGCGGCCTACAGTAAAAAGAGCAGGGAGCACGCTTTAAAGATAGGAGTTTCCCCGGGAAAGTTAGTTGAAGGAATTCAAATCATGCCATCTGAAATATTCCGTAGCCAAGAACAAGATAGCGCCAAATCAAAAATACCCATAAAAGATTATAACTCCAAATTGATAATTACGTATATAGGCTATCTTCGTGAACCTAAAGGAGTTCAAGTCCTTATCGAAGCGTTTAAGCAGATTCCATATAAAAATATTGATTTAATCATAGCTGGCACGGGCCCTTATGAACAGACATTAAAAGAGATTTCGAAGAATGATAAAAGAATACATTTTATAGGGTATATTACAGGAAAAAGAAAAACAAGTGTATATACCCACTCATCAATCTTTGTATTGCCTACCTTCCATGATTCATGGGGATTGGTAATTAATGAATCACTATATTATGGAGTTCCACTCATTACCACAACAGCAGCCGCAGGTTCTCAAATTATTCAACAAGAGAAAACGGGGCTTGTACTTCCCCCGGGGGACATAAATGCACTTAGAAAAGCTCTTGAGGTACTCATTGAAAATCCGAAATTGATAAGAAAGATGAAGCATGTCACAATGAAAATAGGGAAAAAATACTCAAATGCAGAACTCGGGGCGAGACATTTCTTTAAAGCGATTCAAAGGCTACATGAGTGATTCATAAAGCTTAAGTATTTTTTTAGCATGCTCCGGCATGTCATCAGGGACAAATGCAGGGTTTGATAGCTTATCAACGAGTTCCGGATTCTCAATGAACCCCTTCATGAGATGTGAGAGTTCCTCCCAACTTCCGGGGGTGAAGAGGAACCCATTAATTCCCGGGTGAACAAATTCTGGAATGGCTCCGAGATTGGAGGCTATTACAGGGGTTCCCGTCAGAGATGCCTCAGCAAGAACGAGGGGACAGTTCTCATACCACAGGGAAGGAAACAGCAGGACATCTATTTTTGAATAGGGTTCAACGACACTGTCGAATTTCCCCATGAATCGTATCCTGTCGTCTCCCCGCGAGAGCTTCATCAGTTCAGAGAGGTACTCCCGACGGCCACCTCCACCGTATATTCTGAACTCGAAATCTCCGCCTTTAATAGCGCGAACTGCCTTAACGGCAACGTGGGTCCCCTTCTGATAGCTTGGAACTCCCACAAACCCAAAAACAAGCTTATTCGTATCCTTATTCTTTTGGAATCCCTTAAAGATTTCATGGGGGTAACCGTTGGGGATGTGGTAAAGCCTGGAGTCATCAACTCCAGCCTTTACAAACATGTTTCTAAGAAACTTTGAGGGCGCTATTATCGCATCCATTGAGTTCAGGATTTCAATCAACGTTCTAAGTCTGAGCTCAAAACCATTGGGTCTATTAAAAATCTTTAGTATACCATCAAAGAGCAAACGCGGAATTTTGCGTTGCTCTAGGTACTCGCTTATAACATGGTTCCAACAAGTTGAGCACTTTTCGGGAGATGGTCCCTCGCAGGGCCTCTGTTTTTTGTAGCTCATTATGTTTATGGGACATATGAACCAGTAATCGTGGAGCGTTTGAACCGTTGCCGAACCGGCTTCTTTGGCTATAACCGGAAGGAAAGCAGTTCTGAATGCCCAAAGGTTGTGGAAATGAACGACGTCTGGCTTTAAACATTCGACTAGTTCTTTGAACTTCTTTTCAATTTCAGGATTTCTGTACGTTCTCTCAATGAGAACCGCACTGAGATATGACTTCACTGGCCTGACCGCATGGACGTGAATAGAGCCTTCAACCCACTCATCTCCCCGCTTTGAGGGTATGAACAGGTGAACCTCATGTCTTTTAGAGAGCTCCTCCGCGAGGTATTTCACATAAAAACCGGCCCCACCCAACCTCTCAGGGGGATATCCGGAAGTTACGAGCAGTATCTTCACTTTAACGCCCCCAACTTTTAATCAACCTTATGCGTCCAGCTCTAGATAAAGGGCTACCAAAGTTTAAAGCCTTTCTCTATTTTTAAGAACCACAAAGATTTAAAACTCGTATCACGTTCATCGCCAAAGGAAAGTGGTCCGTATGATTCCAAGGATTAAGCGGGCGGTAAACAGGTATGTGATACAGAAGCTTCCCAAGCCCATCGGTTCCAGAATATTCAGGTTGTATCATAGAATCGCGGACAGGGAGACGCGGGCGATAAGGGAAAGGCTGAAATCGCTGAAATTGGAGAACTACGTTACACTTACAGATAACCCCCAAAAGAACGTGTTGATAATAACCGTTGACTGTCTGAGGTATCGAAATCTCTCGTTCACCGGGTATCCAAGAGAAACATCCCCGTTTCTGGATGGGATAAAGGCCAAGTATTTGGGCATTTCCACGGCTCCCTGGACGTACCCTTCGGTGGCGTCGATACTAACGGGTCTATACCCTCACAACCACGGTGCGTACACAGACAGGAGAATCAAGGATAGAGAGGACCTCCGCCGATTTAAGGCCATCAAGAGAGAGGTTATAACCCTTCCTGAGTTAATGAGCCTAATTGGGTACAGAACGTACTTCGCAACTCCAATCGGACTGGCTGGATTCGCATTCAAAAAGAGAACGCTAGTCAAGTTCCACCACCACAGGGAGATTGCAGAAAGCGTGTTCAGAGAATTTTTAAAGTGGGTAAAGAAAGATGGCGGAAAGTTCTTTGCATACCTCCATCTCGGGGACACCCATCAACCGTTAGAACCGCCGGAGGAATACAGGGACTACTTTGGGAAGGTGAAGAAAATCCCGAAGATAGAATCATGGGACTATACAAAACCAGAAGACTGGAAGAAGCCGGGATTCGAAGAGTTCAAAGAGAACAGGATGTTGCTGTACGATAACACAATTAGGTACGTTAATGACCAGATTGAGCTACTGTTCGAGGAACTTGAACGATTAAATGTTCTCGATGACACGCTCGTCGTGATAACGGCCGACCACGGTGAAGAGTTCTGGGAGCATGCAGAGGTAGAAGCGAAATACTTCTATGACCCGCGGGGAGTGTATGGAATAGACCATGGGCACAACGTCTTCGGCGAACTGATAGAAGTTCCAATTCTGTTTCATGGGTTCAGCCGGTTGAAAAGGCGCGACGTTATAAGCTCTGTGGACATACTTCCAACCATATTACAGGAGCTGGGAATCGAGCCAAACGTCCGTTTAGATGGTTATCCGCTTCAAAATGCACCAAAGAAGAGATGGATACTGACAGAAGCCGTTGACTACGGGCATGAAAAGAAATCTTTGATAGTCGATGGGTTTAAACTGCTATACTCCCCCGGAGACAACGTTAAATGGCTCTTTCTCCGTAAAAAAGACCCGCTTGAACAGAAACCAATCACGCAGAGAGATATCGTTCAGGTGTTTGAGGACAAGCTGAAGAAAATCCTCGTTAAGGGAACGGTTTAATCCCGTTCTGAATCACTTCCCTTTTCATCAACTTTCCCAGCTTTCTAAGAATCTTTCTGTCCTCCAGTGCTGAGGAGAAACCCTCTCGATTAACGACCAGACAGTGTAATTGAACCTCCCCAGGTATCTCGGCATCGTCGAAAACGATAACGGGCTTTCCTCTCGCCAGCGCCTCAACAATCGGCAGTCCCCAGCCCTCGTATTTTGATGCATGAACGTAGACGTCGAGCGAGTCGTAGAACTCAACCAGCTCCTCATCTGGTATGAAGCCGAGGAGTTTTATCCGCTCGTCGCCTTCGGCCAGCTTTTTAACGCGCTCGAACTCCTCCCCGGTTCCAGCCAGGAGAAGCCTCGCGTTGGGATTGTCCCACTGCCTGAACAGTTCAACGAGGAGGGCGTGCCTCTTGTGGTAGTCCATCCTCGAGATGTAGCCCACCATGAACTTTCCCCTCTCTCTGAACTTTCCGGCGTGAGGCGGTTCGAGGAGAAAGCGCTCGTCTATCGGCTGGTGAACAACGATTATTTTATCCTCGGGGATTCCCGCGAAGCGAACCAAATCAACCTTCGTCAGGTGAGAGACGGCATAAATCACATCGCATTTCCTCGCCGAGAACAGACCGAGTCGGATGAAGAAGCGCTCGAAGAGGCCTTTGAATCCTTTCCTCGGGTGCTTCAGGGGAATTAAATCGTGTATCGTGACCCGCTTTTCCGCCTTCGGCTTGAAGAACGGGAGAACTATGCCCTCGATAATGCCGACTGCGTGATAGGCGTCGCATTTCGAACGAACGAGCCAGAGGGAAACCCTGAAGAACTGCCAGAGAAAGTATGAAAACCTCTCGCCGGGCGACAGCTCGACCTCGTGTCCCCCGCGCTCAAGGGTTCTGATTAAGTTCCTTGTATAGACCGCTATTCCTCCAGCTTTGGT
>NZ_JAMONU010000122.1 GCF_027066465.1 Thermococcus sp. | reverse complement strand
AACGGGGAAACTACTGGCGTTACGACGCTTATTCCGAGGAAGAAAAAGAAGGTCGAGATGTTGAGGAGCCAGACGTTCCTCATCGAGACCACTAAACACCAGCCTCCGGTTTCTCCATGCCGTCCCTCATGAAGGCGTAGCCCATGTGCTTGGTGTTCTTGGCGAAGCCCACGTTGCCCCTTGCATCAACCATGATGATGCCCATGGTGTCTCTGCCGAAGTACTTCGTGGCGAGGCTTATCGCGGCTTCGCTCGCGGCCTGGGCGTCGAGTCCGAGCCTGACGAGGTCGGTGGCGCTTTTAGCGAGGGCGAGCTTTATGGCAACCTCTCCGAGACCAGTGCAGGAAGCGCCGGCAACCTCGTTGGCGTAGGTTCCGCCTCCGATTATCGGAGTGTCCCCAACCCTGCCGAACATCTTGAGGAAGACCCCGCCGGTTGAGGTTCCGGCAACGACCTCATCGCCGTCGAAGGCAACCGCTCCAACGGTGCTCCTTAGAACCTCGGGGAACTCCTTGATGAGCTCGTTGAGCTTCTTCCAGTGCCTTACTTCACCCTTCTCGATGAGCTTCTTCCTCAGCTCTTCCCACTGCTTGAGCCTCTCCTCCGTTACCGGGTCGTACTCCTCGAAGCCGAGAAGGCGAGCGAACTTCACGGCACCCTCGCCGATTAAAAGGACGTGGTCGGTCTTCTCCATGACCTTCCTCGCGACGCTTATCGGGTTCTTGACCCCCCAGATTCCGGCAACGGCTCCTGCCTCAAGGGTCTTCCCGCGCATTATAGCGGCATCCATCTCGACCCTGCCGTCGAGGGTTAGAACGCTCCCGGTTCCGGCGTTGAAAATTGGGTTGTCCTCAAGGGCTTTAACGGCCTCTTCAACCGCATCGAGAGCGGAACCCCTCTTCAGCTCGCGCCAGCCGGCTAAAACAGCCTCTCTAACGCCCTCTATGACCTTTGGAATCCTCTCCTCCTCCCTTATCGTGCCCGCGCCACCGTGAACTATTATTGCCGCCATGAGAACCACCTGAGAAAAGGACGCTCGAAAGGTTAAAAGGATTATGGAAACGACTAGCTGAGCGCCATGTTGATTATTGTTTCGCCTATGTTCTCGAGGTATTCGAGTATTCTTCTGAAGCTTTCCATCGCTATTGATTTTCTGTAGTCTGTGGCCCTTATGCGCTCTTTAAGCTCGAGCATGAGCTTGTCCACCCTCTTGAGGTCCCGCTTTTCAATCTGGTCGACCATGGCTTCGAACTTTTCCCTGAGGTACGGAACGTCTATTTCGTCGGGATTCTCAGCGATTCTGATTATGTGGTCGCCTATCCTTTCGATGTTTCTGACTATGAAGAGTATGCCCAGCAGGTCAAAGGTTCTCCTGACGATTCCGCTCTCCTCTGTAACCGTGTGCTTGCTGAGAAGCCTGTTAACGGTTCTGATTATGAGGAAGTAGAAGCGGTCGAGTTCGTTCTCGAGGTCGTTTATGTCCCGCCTTATCTCGCCGTCTTCCCCTTTAATGAGAAGCTCAAGGTCTCCGAGCATTGACACGACAAGGGAGCGAATTCTCTTCAGGAGTTCCGCGAGGTTTACCTCATCCTCATCCAAGAGGCTCTTTGCAACAATCCTCGTGGGCTCATCGAGGATTATCTCAACGCCTGGGAGGCTTTGGAGGACCTTTCTTATTTTGACCTTGTAAATCGGCATCTCCTCTCCGAGGTGTATCTCAAAGATATCGTAGCCCTGAATGTACGCAGAAATAACGAGCCTCACGGCCATGTCCGGCGAGAACTCCCTCGAGATGTTGAGAACCTTTCTCTCACTGACTTCTCTCGGCTCCCGAGGGAATATAGTTATACTGCCATCTGGGTTTATAGAGAGGGGTATCGTGTCCCCCTGTTTTAGATTGTGCTCTTGAATCCACTTCTTTGGAAGCGATATTATATACGAGCTCCTGCCGGTAAATTGTATCTTCCTGAACTCCATAGTTAGCACCGACGCTATATAGTAGTAGGCCGTTAAAGGCTTCACTTCGATAGTCTTATAAACGCTATGAGGAATGTTTCACCGATGCTCTCGGAGTACGGAAGGGACGCGAAAATACTAATCACGGCGAACGCACTGGGCCAGACGTTCCTCTGGTTCTCGTTCTTCATAATGCCCTTCTACCTCAAGGTCCTCGGTTATGATATGAGGGCAATGGGGGCCTTCTTTTCAGTCCAGACATTGGTTAGCGGCGTATTTCTACTCTTAGCGGGTCACATCTCACTCCATCTCGGCTACCGAAAGACCCTGCTCCTGAGCGCGCTCATCGGGCTCATCGGAAGGCTCCTCCAGGTACTCGCTTTGAACGCAACGGTCCTCTTCCTCGGCTTTGTCCTTGTGGGAGTCAACATGGGGCTGAGACAGCCGAACTACAACGCCTACCTGAGCGAGCTGGTCCCGGATGAGAGGAGACACGAGGCGTTTTCCAAGAGCTTTGGGCTGGGAACGCTCTTCAACTCCCTCGGCGTTCTCTTGGCTGGCTTTCTGCCGGGCTACCTCATGGGGCTGTCGCTGGCGGAGGAGACAGCCTACAGGATAACCTTCTCGCTCTCGATACTCCAGTTCGTCTTCGTCGTTCCGGCTTTGCTCCTCGTGAGGGACGTTGAGGTCAGGGAGAAGAGGATAAAGTGGGAGAGAAGCCTGGTCCTCAAAATCCTCAAGTTCTCGCTCCCAAGCGCGCTCATAGGCCTCGGCGCGGGGATAACGATACCCTTCATGAGCCTCTACTTCAAACTCAAGTTTGGGGAAACGCTCCAGGCGATAAGCTGGATTTTCTTCTTCCAGCAGCTGGCGATGGGCCTCGGCTCCTTTGGATTACCGGAACTCGTGAGGAGATGGGGCCCAGTAAAGGTCATAACGTCCTTCCAGGGGATGGCAACGTTCCTTTTCGCGATATTCCCCTCGATAGAGACGTTTGCACTCGCGGGAGCTGTCTACGTCCTCAGGGCGATACTGATGAACATCATCTGGCCCATAAACAGCTCCTTCATGATGGGCTTCTTCAAAACCGAGGAGAAGGCCACCGCCAACGGGATACAGCAGGCCTTCTCGACCTTCATGCGCGGGGTGGGCAACTCCATCGGCGGAACGCTCTTCGCGGTTTCATTGGCCTATCCTTTCTACGCTACAGCTTTCCTCTACGCCCTCGCGACCGGTCTGTTCTACGCCTTCTTCATAAAGCACAACGAAGAATGAGGAAACCGAACGGAAAACCAGAAATCAAGCTTTGGCCAGCTCCTCACCGCGCTCAAAAGCTTTAAAGTTCATCTCCCAGAGCTTCTCGCGGAGGGTCAGCCTTATTCCCTCAAGAAGGCTCTCGCGCTTGAGCGGTATCAGGCCCTTCCCGTAGGCGTAGCCGAGCATCAGAACGCCCAAAGTTCTCGGGTTTATCTTATCGGCTTCGCGCTGGAAGTTCATCCTGTGAACCGGGCAGATTCTTCCGAGGGCTTTTTCTATCTCGTCAAGCTCCGGGTAGCGCTCCTTCCCGACGAGGGTCGTCGCCGTGTGAATGGGGTAGGCGTTCACTATTGCAACGCTGTCCTTACCCAAAAAGCGAGCGTTCCTTAAAGCCTCGGCAGGCTCAAGGGCGAGCATGAGGTTGGCTTTGCCCTCCTCGATGAGGGGCGAATAAACTTCCTCTCCAAAGCGGAGGTAGCTGAGAACGCTACCGTAGCGCTGGCTCATTCCGAGGGTCTCGCCGATGCGAACGTTGTAGCCCTCGACCATGGCAGAGTTTCCAACGATTCTCGAGAGGGTAAGGCCTCCCTGACCGCCGACTCCGGTAATGATGAGGTTGAACTCCATGAGCACCACCTTGGGGAGTTGGAGGGGGAGAATAAAAAGCTAAGCTCAAAAAAATTCGCTCAGAGGATTAGCTTCTCGAAAATTCTGAGCTTTTCACGGCCCTTCAGGTTTACCCAGTCAAAGATTGAGCCACCGCTCTCCCCCAGCCTGAGGCTCTCAACGAGTTCTTTGTAGATTCCGCCGGCTATGCCGTTGGCTATTATCGCACTCCCCTCGGCCGCTTCCTTGGCCTTCGCCCTGCTCTGGAGCTTGAGAACCTCGACCGAGAGGCCGTAGCGCCCGAAGGCATCCTCAAGGGCATCCTTGACATCGCTGAAGAACTCCGGAATCCGCGAGAAGCGACCGCTGATGTAGATGCTCTCAGGCCTGACGGAGGGAAGCAGTGAGAAGACGTCCTTGACGATGGCCTCTATCATGGCGCTGTAGCCCTTCGCGACCCTCTCGTCCTCCTTCGCGAGCTTTACGAACTCCTCGGGCGAAACCGAGAACGGGTCTATCCCGGCAACGTAGGACGCGCCACCCTGGAAGAGGACGAGCTTTCCGAAGTCATCGAGGGCGTTGGCTAACGCATACGCTAATTCGCCGTCCATGAAGCCCATTCCGAGGTAGCCGGGGAAGCCGGCCGTTCCGGCCATGGCGTCAACGATTTGGCCGTTCTTGACGGCCATCGCGGAGGTGTAGGCGAAGCCGACCTCAACCGCTATGAGGTTCGTCTCGGAGTAGGGGATTCCCTTTCTCTCGGCTTCCCTCACCATCGCGAGGGCAACGGTGAAGACCTTGTCGGCCGTTCCGAGGTCTATCCTGTTGGCCTTCCGCCATTCCGGGACGGTCGGGAGGTGTATGACGCCGGGGGTGAAGTAGACGTTCAAATCCTCGGCTTCCCTGAGGAGGAGCATGAGCTCCCTCAAACCGACTATCTTGAGCCTTCTCCTCACATCGGCCTCGGTTATGAACGTAGCTAAAGCTATCTCGGCATCGGTGGCTTCCCTCGCGGGTTTGAGCGGTATCCCGTAGCCGCATGGACCGACGATGGCGTCAATCTTCCCGTGCTCCTCCTGAACCTCGCGGAGGAGTTCAACGATTACAGCCGGATTCTCGGTTACCCTGTTCCTGTCCACGGAGACGTCGACTATTACCTCACCGGTCTCGTCGTCGAAGCCGAACAAATCCATACTCTTCGTCCCGGAGTCTATACCTATCGCCTTAACCACGCTCCACCACCATCCCCCTGTTGTCAACGCCCGTAACGAAGACCTCTCCGCCGTCGCCGTTCTCGCGGAGGAAATCTTCCACGAGGGATTTTAGCCTTTCCGCCTGAGCCTGACCTTTGACGAGGCCGTAGAAGGTCGGCCCCCAGCTCGTCTGGCAGGCGCAGTAGGCTTCGTTCAGCATCAGCTTTATCCCCTCGTTCACAAGGTCACAACAGTAGACGTTCTCCTGGTAGTCGCTCCAGAACTCCCCGAGAAGGTGGTTGAACTGGTAGAGGCCCTCCCCAAAGGTTTTGATGTCCCGCTCGACGAACGCGGGCAGGATTTTCATGAGCACTATCCTCGACAGCCTGTCGGCCAGCTCCGGTGGCATCTTCTTGAGGCTTCCGAGTATTTCGTCCTCGCGCTTCCTGATTTCGGCGAGGGCCTTTCTTGGAGTTTCGGGAATTGCCACGACGAAGAGCCAGTCGCCCGGAAAGTCGCCCCTGAAAATCAGCGGGGGAACGACCTTCTCACGCTTGTCCACCGGGAAGCCACCCTCGTAGATGAAACCGCCGACCTTAAGGGCGTAGAAGCCGAGGGCAGTTATGAGACCGCGCCTTACAGTTAGCGCCACTTCCTCAAGCAAGAGGTTCAGGTTGTAGAGTTCGCTCACGGCCCTTCCTATGCTCAGGGCGAGGGTTGTGTGGAAGCCTATTCCAACCCACTTCGGGATGTATTTCCTTACGGTAACCTCGACCGGCGGAAAGTCGTAGCGCTCGCGGAGCCTTGCAAGAAACTTCAACGCGTCTTCGTCGTTGGAGCGGTCTTCTTCAGCTTCTCTGACCTCTATTTCGAGGCGCGGCTTTGCTATGGCGAAGCCAACAGTTCCGTAGAGCCGTCCCATGTCCCCGCTCAGGTCTGGATTCCCGGCGTGGAGGTGGGCCGGCGCGCTAATCCTCACCACCATGTCCATCACCGGAAACTTCGGATACCTATTTAAGGACTCGTGAGGACTCAAAAACATGACGTTCGAAGAGTACTATTCGGCCTTCAAAGCCTACAGCGACATCCATTCCGACGAGTACAGGAGGAGGATTGAGGACCTTGAACCGCTCCTAATGAAGTTCATGAAGGAAAAGGGGAAAGTCCTCGACCTCGGCTGTGGGGCGGGGGGCTTCTCGTTCCTGCTCGAGGATTTGGGCTTCACCGTCGTTGGCGTTGACAACAGCGACTACATGCTCTCCCTCGCAAGGGGTTTTGCCAAAGAGAAGGGCTCAAAGGTGGAGTTCATCAAGGCGGATGCGAGGGAGTTGCCATTCGAAGATAACACCTTTGACTATGTCCTCTTCATCGACAACCTCGTTCACTTCGAACCCCTCGACCTCGGAAAGGCGTTCCGCGAGATGGCAAGGGTTCTGAAGCCCGGCGGAAAGCTAATCCTCCAGTTCACAGACCTGAGGGCGCTCCTTCCTGTTCTCATGAACGGGCAGGTAATAGGGGCCGAATACTGGGTCAGCAAGGTCTTGCCTGATAAGGACGAGAAAACCGTCCTGATAGAGTTTCAGAGCGAGGAGAAGTCCTTCAGGGTTCGCTTCAACGTCTGGGGGAAGACGGCGGTGGAACTACTCGCGAAGCTCTACTTCCGGAAGGTTGGAGAAGAAAAGATAAACGAGCACACCTACCTTCAGGTTTACACACCGAAAAAATGAATCACGCCTCCAAGCGGAGGCGCCTGACGACAAACTCCTTGTCGAGGGAAGCTAAGAACGGGGCCAGCCTCGGCCCACGGTCCTTTCCTATGAAGAGGTTGTAGAGCGCCTTAAACCACTCCTTGCTCGGGATTTCGCGCTTCTTGGCAACGTCGAAGATTGCGTTGTTGAGCTCATCCACGGTGAAGGTATTGGCCTCAATCCAGTCCGCTAATTCTTTCATCGCCTCCCTGATTTCGGTCCTGAGCTCAAGCTTCGGCGGCTCATCAAGCAACTTGAACTTGACGTTCTCAGGGGCGTACTTCTCGACCCAGTTCCTGGCGAGCCTGATGCGGAGCCTTATCCTCTCAAGGTCTTCTTCATCGAGTTTTTCAGGAACGTGGCCCTGCTCCTGGAGAACCCTGATTATTCCATCCTCGTCAAGGTGGGGCATCTGGACGAGCGTGACCAAAAACCTGAAGGGCGCCTGAGCGATAAGCCTCTCCGGAACCTTCGGCATCGAGAGCTCGTAGGTTCTCTTGAGTTCCCCTTCCTCCTCGGGGTTCTTTGCGTGCTCAAGGCCGAAGTAAATCCTCTCGACCATGTCGAACTCGTCGTAGAGGTTGAGCAGGCCGAGGCCGAGGTCTATCTTGAGCTCCTTGTTGGGTCTCGCCTTGGCGTAGATAAAGCGGATTATCCCCGGCTCGAGCACCTCGTAGAGGTCTGAAAGCAGGATAACGTTGCCCTTCGAGCCGCTCATTTTCCCCTTCTGCCCCTTGATTCCGACGAACTCGTACATGAGCGTCATCGGTGCCTTCCAGCCGAAGACCTTCTCGGAAATCTCCCTTCCGGTATCGTAGGAGCTTCCGGCGGCGAGGTGGTCTTTTCCGGCGGGCTCGAAGTCCACCTTGAAGTGGGCCCAGCGCATCGGCCAGTCAACGCGCCAGCGGAGCTTGACGTTGCCCTCCCTTATGTCGGTCTCGCCTTCATCGCCACAGTGCTCACAGCGGTATTTAACCTTCCACCCGCCGTCCCACGAGACGAACTTAGCCTCTCGCCTGCACTTCGGGCAGTAGACCATAACCGGCTGCCAGTCGTCTTCGAGGGGTGGCTGTTTAGCTCTCTCACGGTACTTGTCGAGAACGGCCTTAATCTCGTCGCGCTTTTCGAGGGCGAGCCTTATCTCGTCGGCGTACTCGCCGGACTTGTACAGCTCGCTCGCGTAGAGGAAGTCTGCCTCGATGCCAAGTTTCTTTATCTCTTCCTCGAACTTCTCCATAAAGTGCTCCGCGTAGCTGTCGTGACAGCCCCACGGGTCGGGAACTTCACTGACCGGCTTCGTGAGGTGCTCCTTCCACTCCTGCGGGACGTTCTTGGGAACTTTCCTGAACCTGTCGTAGTCGTCCCACATGTGGATGTGCCTGACCTTCTTTCCCCTGTCCCTCAGGGCGTGGCCCACTATGTAGGCCGTGAAGAACTCTCTAAAATTGCCTATGTGAACGTAACCGCTCGGCGTGATTCCGCTCTCGACCACGTACTCCTCCTTGTCGCCCCTTTCGCGGATTATCTTTTCGGCCATGTAGTCAGCCCAGTGAACCATTCTCACCACCGCGCTTAGCTCCTCGAAAGGGCTTTTAAGGTTAGCCTCCATTTGAACAACTTCCCAAGAGAAACATTTATAAGTGCAAAAAGTAAAAACTACCGAACAATGTAAAAGGTGAACGCCATGGAGTTTGAACTAATGAGGATGAACGTGTTCTTCCCATCGTCGCTGGAGATTCAGGAGGAGCTTCTCAAGGCGGGCTTTAAGGTGCCCTACGACAAGGAAACCGGAAGGAAAACCCCTGTTCCGGTGGTTTCAAGCTCAATGGAAGGACGAAAGCTGAGACGGGGAAGACTGCTGAAGGCCAAAGATGTTGAAATGAAAGATAAGTTCGCGGTGATTCCCGAGGAGAGGGCTCTCATAGAGTTCGAGGTTACAGAGAAGGGCTTCCTCGTGATAAGGCCAAAGCCCCTAGAGTACCACCTCGAGGAACTTGGCTTTCTCTCGGTTCCACCGAGACTGTGGGGAACGTGGGCAAGCTTCTCACTGCCCTTCTCAGCTTACGATGTGCTCCTCTCAGGGCTGGAAGAGTTTAAAGAGGATGAAAAGGGGTTTTACACAGCTTCAAAAGGCTCGAGGGGTAGGATTGAGGTCTACGCCTACAAGGGAAAAAGAAAGGACCTCGGAATTCCTGTTTTCAGTTACTCCCTCGGACTCCACGGCCTAACCCTGGCGGAGGAGTACCTGAGGGAAAAAGCGGAAGAGAACAGTGTTCCAGAGGAGAGGCTCCGCTACCTCAAGCTCGGCCTGAGGAAGAGGAAGGAAACCAGGGCCGGTCTCAGGGTCGGAATCGTCTGGGAGAACGGAACGCCGGTCGAGGTTACCCTCAAGCTCTCGACGACGGAGCCGAGGATAAAGATTCAGGGCCTCTACGGCGAGCTGGCTGGAAAGTCGAGGGGAGAGGTGACGAGAGTGGACGACTGGCACATCGTGGTTCATGCCTCCGACTTCGTCGCGGCACTTGAGACAGTCAGAAGAACTTTTGGGTAAGGTATATTAGTTTCAACTTCTTTCATCTCTCGGTGGAATCAATGTTT
>NZ_JAMONU010000121.1 GCF_027066465.1 Thermococcus sp. | reverse complement strand
TTACCAAATGTGCATAAGGCTCTGTGGTAAAAATGCTTCAGAAAAAAGACTTCCGGATTTCGTATATGGACTGGACAAGAAGTATCAGATGTTATTCTGGGAAACGCTATTAGAAGGAGACGGAACGTATAGGCGCTGGAAAAGGGATAAGACTGCCGAGTACACAACGGTTTCAAGAAGACTGGCAGCGGGATTGGGATTGCTTCTGGCGCTGATGGGTATTGATTACACGTACCACATAAGCAAGCCGAGAAATGGGAACCATACTTCATACACCATCAGAACAAGGCTGTTTTACAACGTCTCCGCTGGAAAAAGGGAGATAATTGAAATCGAATACGAGGGCTACGTCTATGACTTAGAGGTCGAAAAGTCTCACAACTTTATAGCTGGTGTCGGGAACATAGTGGCCCACAATACCCACGTTGACAGGAGCATCTCGAGTCCCGACCACTTCCTCAGGAGCAACGTTATCGGTGTCTACACGATTCTTGAGGCGATAAGGAAGGAGAACCCCGAGGTGAGGCTCGTCCACATAAGCACCGACGAGGTCTACGGGGACATAGTTAGAGGCTCCTTTAGAGAGGAGGACGCGCTGAAGCCCTCTTCCCCCTACTCCGCCACCAAAGCGGCCGCCGATGCCCTCGTCCTCGGATGGGCAAGGACTTACAGGCTCAACGCCTCAATAACGAGATGCACAAACAACTACGGCCCCTACCAGTTCCCGGAGAAGCTCATACCCAAAACGATAATAAGGGCCAAAATGGGGCTAAAGGTTCCAATCTACGGAACCGGTCAGAACGTGAGGGACTGGATTTACGTTGAGGACCACGTGAGGGCCGTTGAGACGGTTCTGCTGAAGGGGGAGCCGAGGGAAATCTACAACATCTCCACCGGCGAGGAGAAAACGAACCTTGAGGTCGTCAAAACAATTTTGAAAATAATGGGCAGGGACGAATCTCTGATAGAGTTCGTCGAAGACAGGCCAGGACACGATTTGAGGTACTCCCTCGACTCCTGGAAGATAACGAGGGATTTGAAATGGCGTCCGAAGGTGAGCTTTGAGGAGGGCATAAAGCTGACAGTCGAGTGGTACCTGAAGAACGAGGACTGGTGGCGCCCGCTGGCCAGCGAGAGGGTCCTCCACCCGACGCCGTGGAAGCTGGGGTGGTGAGAAAACTTAAATATGTGGTTCCACATAATTATGTACGGTGGTGCTATGCCAACGATGACGCTCTCGATACCCCCCGACCTGTACAGGAAGATGAAGGAACACCCGGAGATAAAGTGGAGCGAAGTTGCAAGAAGGGCAATAGCTGAATACCTCAGAGAGCTTGAGAACTCCCGAAGTGAAATGTCTATGGCCGAGTTCAGAGGGCTTTTAAGTAAAGAAATCTTGGACGAAGTAACCTCTACTCCCAACGAAACCTATGAGAAATATTACAAAAAGATGAGGGAGCTTGAATGGGAGAGGACAGAAAGCTTTACGACACGAACATCCTGATTGAGATGGTCAAAGGAACGATAAATGCCAGCAAGGGGTATACGACGACCCTCAACCTCGTCGAGTATCCGAAGGGCGTTGTTCTTGACCTAGGAGTTCTAATTCCCACACCCAAGGAGTACGCATTGGCAGTTGAACTCTCTGAAAAGCTCGTAAAGAAGGGAACCCAAATTCCAGCTGTTGACATCATGATTGCGGCAGTTGCCATAAACAGGGGTTTGATGCTGGTGACGATGGATAAACACTTCAGTGAGATTAAGAAAGTCGCGCCCGAGCTTAAACTTGAGCTGATTGGGTGATGGTGATGCCCTTCGAGTTCGAGAGGCTTGAGATTCCAGATGTGATTCTGATTAAGCCGAAGGTCTTCGGCGACGAACGCGGCTTCTTCATGGAGACTTACAAAAGGCCAGACTTCGAGAGCGCTGGAAT
>NZ_JAMONU010000120.1 GCF_027066465.1 Thermococcus sp. | reverse complement strand
CTTACCTCTACATTACGCATGACCTCTCGACGGCTAGATATTTTGCCGACTGGATTGCGGTGATGTACCTTGGCAGGATTGTGGAGATGGGGCCTGCGAAGCGCGTCATTGACAACCCGCTTCATCCGTACACGAGGGCTTTGCTTGCTGCGGTTCCTGAGCCTAAGCCGGAGCGGAGGAACGTTATTAAGGAGTTGCCGATTAAGGGTGAGGTTCCGAGTGCTGTGAACATTCCGCCGGGTTGCAGGTTCCACCCGAGGTGCATCTACTTCCAGAAGGGGTTGTGTGACGTTGAGCAGCCTAAGCTGATTGAGTACGAGCACAACCACTGGGCCGAATGCCACCTCGTAGGAAAATTCTGATTTCTTCCATTTATTTTCTCCACTCCATCGGTGATGCTCATGGGGATACTGTCGTTGGTGTTTAGGTCTAAGCTCTTCGTAATCGGTCTCGCATTTCTACTGATAGCCTTTATACTCTCGGCCATAGCCGTTTTTCACACGCAGGTTCATCACTATTCCTCTTCAGGCTCTTTAAGACCCGGTCAGTACTCGCTTGGAAACGAAAGCTTTGAGAACTCGTATTCAATATCAAACAGAACTCTGGTTCTTGAGTCCTGCAACGCCACCGTCGGGGTGCTGTCCGGGACTAACTACACAACCTACAACGTAAGCGGCAGGCTGGTTCTCCATCCCTCAGACAGGCCTACCGTGAACGTTCTTAAGGGAAACGTTAGTTACGTTTACAATGTAACCGGTGTCGGATACCCGGCCTCGAACCTTGCGGTGCCGGCCCTAATCTTTGCAATCGTCGGAACTATCTTTGCATGGGTTGGACTCATAAGGGTGTTCCGTGGGGGTGGTTGAGTGAGGAGTCTCAACTATGAAAGCGCGGTTGAAAAGATAGTGGACTTCATCTCAGAAAAGGTCAAGGAAGCCGATGCGGACGGTGTTGTAATTGGAATAAGCGGGGGAATAGACAGTGCTACAACGGCTTATCTGGCCGTTAAGGCCCTTGGAAAGGAGCGCGTTCTCGGTCTGATAATGCCCTACTACGAGAATCAGGACGTTGAGGATGCCAAGCTCGTGTGCGAGAGCCTTGGGATTGAGTACAAGGTGATAAACATCAGGCCCATCGTTGATGCCTTCGTTCAAAGCCTTGGCTTTCGGCCGGATAAGAAGAGTCTTGGGAACATTATGGCGAGGGTGAGGATGATCCTCCTCTACGCCCACGCCAACGCTAAAAACTACCTTGTCCTAGGAACCAGCAACAGGAGCGAGTTCCTGACGGGTTATTTCACCAAGTGGGGCGACGGTGCAAGCGACTACGCACCGCTCATAAACCTCTACAAGACTGAAGTTTGGGAGGTTGCAAAGCTCGTTGGCGTTCCCGAGAGGATAATCGAGAAGAAGCCCACCGCGGGCCTCTGGGAGGGTCAGACTGACGAGGATGAGCTTGGTATAAGCTACCGCCTCCTCGACGAGATACTGTGGCGTCTCGTTGACCTGAAGATGCCGAAGGAGAAAATCGCTCAGGAGCTTGGTGTTTCAATTGAGAGGGTCGAATACGTTGAGAACCTCGTCAAGAGGAGCGAGCACAAAAGAAGACTCCCTCAGGGGCCTGAAATCCCCTTGACCCATCAATGATTCTCCCGCATTCTCCTCACGACCTAAAGCTTTATATACCCTCCCGGTTACTCCTCATCGGGGCTCTTCTCGGAGTCTTTCGAGAGGGTTCCAGAAATGTGTAGGTTGTGTTGTGAATGTACGGAGACAGATTTGGTGGATATAGAGACTACGGGAACGAAGCTCCCGTTAAGGTTGGAGAGCGCTACAGGGTTAAGATTGAGAGCCTCGGTAAGGGCGGTGACGGCATCGCCAAGATTCAGGGCTTCGTTGTGTTCGTCCCGAACACTCAGGTTGGAGATGAAGTGGAGATTGTGATTAACTCCGTCAAGAGAAAGTTCGCTTTCGCCTCGGTTATCGAGTGACCTCTTTCTCCTTTCTTAATCTTCTCATTTCTGAACCGCACCCTTTTTAAGGCCCTTCTTAGAGCGCCCACCGATGGTTAGGATTTACGTCGAGAGCTACGGGTGCTCAAGGAACAAGGCCGATGGCGAGATAATGGAAGCGATACTCCTGAGGGCCGGTTACGAGTTAGTCGAGGCTCCAGAGAAGGCCGATTACGTAGTCGTCAACACCTGCGCCGTCAAGGACCCAACGGAGTTCAAGATGGTGAAGAGGATTAGGGAGCTTCTCGATTCCGGGAAGAGGGTAATCGTTACCGGCTGTCTTCCCCACGTCAACCTTGACGCCATAGACCCGCGAGTTTCCGGAATCCTGGGAGTTAAGAGCATAGACAGAATCGCCGAGGCGATTGAAACGGCCGAACGCGGTGGAAAGCTCGTCAGCGTGGAGAACTGGCGCGAGAGGAACCTCGACAAGCTCGAGCTTCCGCGCCTCTGGAAGCCCGGCGTTGCCTTCGTAGTCCCCATAAGTGAAGGTTGCCTTAATGCATGCACCTACTGCGCGACGCGCTTCGCTCGAGGAGTTCTCAAGAGCTACAGGCCCGAGCTCGTCGTCAAATGGGTTAAGGAAGCTCTGGCGAGAGGATACAAGGAGATTATCCTGTCGAGCGAGGACACCGGCTGCTACGGCTTCGACATCGGGACGAACTTAGCTGAGCTCCTCGACAAGATAACCTCCATAAAGGGGGAGTTTCGAGTTAGAGTCGGCATGATGAATCCCAACCACGCCCTCAAGTTCCTCGACGAGCTGATTGAGGCTTATCGGGACGAGAAGGTTTACCGCTTCCTCCATCTGCCGGTTCAGAGCGGCGACAACGAAATCCTTAGGAGAATGGGGAGAACCTACACCGTTGAGGAGTTTGAGGAGATAGTTCGTGCCTTCAGGAAAAAGATTCCGGAATTGAACCTCAACACCGACATCATCGTTGGCTTCCCGGGGGAGACTGATGAGGCATTCAGGAACACGGTCGAGCTTGTAAAGCGGGTTAAGCCGGACAAGATTAACGTTTCCAGGTACTCGGCGAGGCCGGGAACGATAGCGGCAAGGTGGAAGCAGTTACCCGGCTGGCTCGTCAAGGAGCGCTCGAGGCTTTTGCACCGCCTGAGGCTCCAGATTGCCTACGAGATAAACAAAGCTTACGTCGGCAGGACCGTCGAGGTTCTCGTCCACGGGCCGGGCAAGAAGGGCGGGGTTGAGGGCAGGACTTTCAACTACAAGGATATAATCCTCGACTCTGGTGACCCTGGAGAGTTCGTTAATGTGAACGTCGAGTGGGCCGGTTCGACCTATCTGCGAGGGTCTGTGGTTAAATCTAAATGATTTCGAGCGTTTCTGAAGGTCATTGAATAAGGGCCGGTCTCTTTAAATCCGCTTGCATACTATTCAAAATTTGAATTGGAACCTTGTGCGTTATTTAAGAAAACTATTTATAAGAGATTTTTCGAAAATTTGTGAGAGCACCAAGGGTGGTGAAATATGAGGAGTAAAACCAAGAGGAGGATAATACCGCTGGCCCTCGCCCTTGTGCTGGCGATAGTCGGAGCCGCCTTGGCCGTTCCAGTAATCAAAGTAACTGTCCAGGAGATTGGGGCAGGTAGTAATACTATCACAACTCCAATAGGAACAGTTTCCGTTGACTGGAACCTCAACAAGAACAACCCTGACATCTTGAACAACATCAGTGTTACCGTTAATACTAATCCCGGCGCCGGAGCGCTTTACGTTAAGTTCTACGACAATGGAAAGCTTGGTTACATTGCAACCATAAACTTCTCCAAGATAACCTCGAAGACCACCATACTAATTGGAAACAGTAGTGCGGACGTTCAGCTCGTTAACGTTACCAGCGGTGCTACGGTTCCATTCCCGATAGATGTCCAGAAGTTCAACGCAACGGAAGTCAAGGTAGTTTACGTCGGTCCGAGGCAGTAAAGTGGGAGGCTCTGAATGAAGAGAATTGAAAACGTTGTTTTTTCTTTTTTAACATACTTCTTTCTGGCTTTTGTAATCATCGTGGTAGTTCTCCACTTCGTCTTCGGCTTTCAGTACGTTGTTATTCTGACCAACTCTATGCAACCAACGATAAACCCCGGTGACCTCGTTGTAGTAAAGCCCGTTGACCCCTACAAGCTTCACGTCGGGGACATAATTCTCTATCAGATTCACATAGGGGGTGCAACGTACAGAATAACCCACAGAATAGTTGCCATTGGTCATGACCGGGAGGGCAGGCTTTACTTTATCACCAAGGGAGACAACAGGAAATACACCGACCCATGGAGGGTCTACCCAAATCAGGTTATCGGAGAGGTTGTGCTCGTTATACCCCACATAGGAAAGGTCTGGTACTACACGCCCCTGATAGTGCTCATAATTTTTCTGTTCATAATCGGTAGCCTTGCCTACGACCTCGCCCTTGAACTCCTCGAGCCCTATCCGCTTCTCTCAAAGGCGAGGAAGCCCGAGCTTCTCCGCATGAGAAGGAAAAAGGCCAAGGTTCATCACTACAGGAAGAGAAAAGAGGTTTAAGCCCACTCCTCCTCTGGGATAGCTTCTTTCTTGGCCGGAATGAGGCAGAGGAACTCAAAGGTGTCGCTCAAGGCCTTGTAGCCGTGTGGTTCGTTGGGCGGGACGTAGAGGAAGTTTCCAGCTTTAACGTGATGCTCCTCCTTTCCGTTGGTTATTATTCCCTCGCCCTTCATGATGAAAATCTCGTGCTCCCAGTCGTGCTGGTGTATCGGAATCTCGGCGCCCTTCTTCATGACGAAGTAGCGCATCGCGAAGTTCTTGGCGCCAATCTTTGGAGAAACGAGCCATCTTATGGTTACTCCCTCAAAACCGGTGTCCTTCTCCGGGACGTCCTTGTAATGTCCCACGAACATGGTATCACCAAGATTTCCTTCTCGGTGTTCTATTTAAACCTTCCCGGAAGGGCTTTAAAGGGTCTGACCGAAGGTAGTAGGGTGGAAGTCCATGAGACGGTCTGCAGCAATGGTTCTCCTCGTGCTGGTGGTTGTCTCGGCTGGTTGCATCGGAGGCTCCGGTGCACCGACAGCTTCAAGTTCCACTTCCCCGGCAACCTCAACGTCTACCGTGGGTATAGACTTTGGAAAATACCCCCAGGGGTCTGTGATAGGCAACTGGAGTGAAATCTTCAACGAGACCTTTTACGTGAGTGCCGGCTACGAGGGCCTTGTAAAGCACTACTTCCCGAACGCCAAGGTCCTCCCCTTCTCGGACTACCGCGGAAAGGGAATAGCCGTTCTCTCGCCTAAGGATTCCCACGACGTCCTCTTCGGCAAGCCCGTTCACGTGACCAAAATAGAACCCTTCGGCTACGTCGCCTACCGCTACGGAATCCACTACGTTGGCCCGTGGCTTGGAACAATCTCAATATTCAACACGGACAACGGCTCGACGATGGTTGTTACGGGAACGAGTAAGGCCGGTGTCGGCGCGGCCCTCTACTTTCTGAAGGAGGTCAAGGAGGGCAAGCTCAAGCCGGACTTCAGGGCAGTTCTGCGCGTTGGAGCGTTCGAGGGTGAGGTCGTCCAGGAGATAGGAGACGTAAACCTCAACGGAATCCCGGATGATGACGAACACTACCAGCTCTACCAGCTCGGAATGATGGAGCACTTCAACTACTACTGGCGCGTGGTTAAGGGTGAGAACGTTACCGTTACCGGGGGCGTTATAAGGCTCGTCAACGGCACTACCGTCTACATAAGGGCGCTCGGCTTCAACGTTACCGTAAAAATCGAGAACCCGAGGAACGTTACCCTCAAATACGTAATCGAGAACGTCAATCCAAAGCTTCTTGTCCTGCCGAGGGGTGCCAAAATCATCGGCAACACAACCGTTGAGCTTACGACGAGGGAGCCGAGCTTCTCGATAGTGGCCAAGAACGTAAGCGAGTACCGCGTCTTGGCCTTCGGCGACCACAGGCCGCCCAGCGGCGACCAACCGCCCGAAGTTTTCCTCAAGATAATGGATGACATCAACAAAGAGGACGGGGCATTCGTCATAGACGGTGGCGACCTCGTTTACTCTGGCACAATCTACCAGTGGGCCAACCTGATGGAGGTCTGGCACTGGAACAAGCCGGTATTCATAGCGGCGGGCAACCACGAGTACCAGGGGGAGGGAATAAACATCTTCCACTACCTCTTCGGGCCGACCGACTACGCCTTCAGCCTCGGGGGCTACCGCTACATATTCGCGAACGACGTTATGCACGACTACAGCCTGACCGATGAGCAGTTTGCTTGGCTCAGGAAGCAGCTTGAGATTGCCAAAGCTCGCGGAGAGAAGCCGGTCATAATAATGCACGCACCTCCCTACGACCCGAGGCCCGGCGGAGACGACCACGCGATGAGCGAGGCCAGCGCCAAGGAACTTCTCAAGCTCATGAGGGAGTACGATGCCTTCGGAATCTTCAGCCACATACACCTCTACTGGAACGGAACCTACGACGGCGTTCACTTCATAATAACCGGCGGAGGAGGTGCCCCGCTCTACGCCCCGCCGGACGAGGGCGGCTTCTACCACTATGTAATCCTGACGATGGAGCCCGGCGGAAGGATTGCCATAAAAGTGGTTAAAGTTTCTCCCTGAAGTCTTCTCTTTATTCTATTTGTGCCTATATAGAGATTTTTAGCGAGCTATATTCTACTGCGGCAATGTATTTATTTGATGTTCCTCAGTGGGTAGCGGTGGTGATAATGGACGTCTGGCTTGTGGCCACTATAATCTTGGGCTTCTGGATGGCGTGGAACATAGGTGCAAACGACGTCGCCAACTCGATGGGGACGGCGGTCGGTGCGAAGGCGATAACCCCCCGGCAGGCGGCGGTTATAGCCGGGCTTATGAACTTCACGGGGGCCTACTTCTTCGGTAAGAGCGTGACCGAAACTATAAGGAAGGGAATTCTCCACCAGAACATGATTTCGAACCCCTGGATTATCGTTTACGGCTCACTAGCGGCGCTCCTAGCGGCGAGCATCTGGCTCATCTTCGCCACCTACAACGGTCTGCCAGTTTCGACGACCCACTCAATAATTGGGGGGATAGTTGGCTACGGTCTAGTTTACGCTGGAACCGGCATAGTGGACTGGGGCAAGCTCGCCCAGGTCGTTCTGAGCTGGATTCTCTCGCCGATATTCGGCGCAATCGTCGCTTTCTTCGTGTTCAAAGCAGTCAGGCTCTCAATACTGACGCGCTCCGACCCGGTAAAGAGCGCCCGCCGCTGGGCACCCTTCTGGATTGGGCTGGCGTTCGTTGTTATAGGGACTATGTTTTACATCAAGGTTCTCCACGGAAAAAACCTCTTCTACGGTGTTCTGGTATGCGGTGTTCCAACCGGAATTGCCATCTTCGGGATAAGCTACCTCCTCATAAGGCTCCACTTCAAGCCCAGCGACCCGTACATAGGCGTCGAGAGCATCTTCCGTAAGGTTCAGGTGGTTACTTCAGCCTACGTGGCCCTCGCCCACGGTTCAAACGACGTTGCCAACGCCGTCGGCCCGGTTGCTGCGGCTTACGCCGTCATAACGATGGGGCTGAGCGGCATAAAAGTTCCCGTGCCGAAGTGGATTCTCGCGATGGGCGGTCTGGGAATAGCGGTCGGCATATTCATGTACGGCTACAGGGTCATGGAGACAGTGGGGAAGAAGATTACCGAACTGACTAACACTAGGGGCTTCTCAATAGACTTCTCCGCCGCCACAGTTATACTCGTTGCCAGCTGGCTTGGGATGCCAATCTCGACGACGCACACCGTCGTTGGAGCCGTCGTTGGCGTCGGTCTGGCGAGGGGAATAAAGGCGATAAACACTTCAATCCTGAAGGACATAATAATCTCATGGTTCGTGACGGTTCCGGTTGCGGCCGCGATAAGTGCGGTCATATTCAAGGCGATACTATTCCTTGCGGGGTGATTCCATGCAGGTGTGGATGAAGCTCTTTGCGAAAAGCCCCTTCAAGCCCCTGATAAAGCACTCGGAAGTTGTTTTTGAAACCGTTGAGACGCTTGAGAAGGCCCTGAACGCATGGTACAACGGGAACTACGGTGAGATGAGGGACCTCGCGGTTGAGGTTGACAGGCTCGAAGACATAGCCGACAGGATAAAGGAGGAAATCAGGGATTCCCTCAGCTCGAAGCTCATGATGGCGGTTTCGCGCGAGGACGTCCTCATTTACCTTCACATGCAGGATAAGGTGGCCGATTCGGCCGAGGACACCGCCAAGTGGTTGCTCGTGGGAAAGCCCGACGGAGTTCCAAAGGAAATCAAGGATGTCATCCTCAGGATGGGAACGGAGAGCATAAAGGCCGCAAAGCTCCTCCACGAGGCGATAGTTCAGATGGACCGGGTTATAGAAAGCGGGTTTGCCGAAAGGGAAATCAATAGGGAATACGAGCTTATCCGGGCCATTGAAGACGTTGAGAAGGTAATAGACGAACTCGACACTCAGCTCATGAGGCTCGTCTTTGAAAACGCCGAGAGGTTTGACTGGGGAACCGGGACATACATACTGAACGTCGCCAGAACCCTCAGCAACATCTCTGACAAGGCAAAGGACGCTGCCGAGAGGATAAGACTGATGATGAACAAGTGACCCTCTTTCTTTTTTGAAATAACGGAAGAACGAGAGGGTCAGATGGCTATCATCGTCGATGTCATCTGGATTTCCGGCATGCGTCTTATCTTCTCCGTTATGAACTGGTCGAGGTCCTTGAGCGTGTCCGTCTCGACTTTAACCACGAGGTCGTATTCACCGTAAACCACGTAGGCTTCCTTAACCTCGGGCATGGCGAGAAGCTTCTCCATGACTTCCCTCTCTTTTCCAGCGGCCGTAACCATCAGAATAAAGGCCGTCACCATGGCTACCACCGAAAGTATTTAATCGGCGACCTATTTAAGTTTATCGAGTATGACGTTCGAGAACGTTTTAGGCAGCAGAAAGCTGGAGCGCTTTTTGAACCACCTGAGGGAGCTTGGTTTTGATGGGGTTAGGCCGTTCTCCAAAGGCACTACGAGCCTCGTCTTCCTCGGCGAGCTGAACGGAAAAAAGGTCGTTGTGAAGCTCCAGAGACCGGATTCTCCGAGGAACAACTTCGAGAAGGAGGCGGAAATACTGAGGGCTATAGAACCCTTCGGAATAGCCCCGCCCCTGCTTTTCACGGGAGCCTTTGAGGGTCTTCCGTATCTCGTCAGGGAGTTCGCCGACGGTGAGCCAGTTCTCTACGCCGACCTTGAAAAGCGCCACCTCTTCGGAATAGCCGAGAAAACTGCCTTACTCGACAGGCTTTACCTCGACCACGGCCAGATGCAGGGGGGCAAGCACATCATCGTCGGTGATGACGTTTACATCATAGACTTCGAAAAGGCCAACTGGAGGAAG
>NZ_JAMONU010000119.1 GCF_027066465.1 Thermococcus sp. | reverse complement strand
AGAAGGAGTACAGGAAAAGGAGGGACAGCACGAGGGATGAGAGGGCCGTCAGCCCCCCAATGGACAGGAGGTAGTGCCTCCTCATTTGCCCATCACCTCCGCTATGGCGACCTTGAGGGGCTTCTTGATGTCCCAGTCGATTATTATTCCGTAGCCCGAGAGGCTCTCCAGCACGGCCTTCCTTCTAATGGCTAGAAGCTTTAAGGCGACCTTCTCCTCCTCGCTCTTGGCCTCGTATACGCTGTAGGGGTTCGGGCTGATTACGACGACCCTGTAGCCGTAGCGGGAGAGAATCTTAAGGGCCTCCCAGCTCTCCTCAGTAAGCAGGGCCGAGAAGTAGAGAACCTGCGCCCTCGGCGGCAGTGCGGTCTTTATCAGGTGCTCGACCTGATAGGCTATGATGTTGTTCTCGTCCGGGCGGGCAGTGCTGAGGAAGTCTATGCACTTGAAGAAGTGCCTCTTTCCGTAGTCCACCCTTATCCAGAGGGGGATTTTCTCGGCCAGCAACAGACCAAAGCTCGTGCCGTCGTTGAGGGCGTTGAGCATGAGCGATGCGGCGGCGCGGATTAAGTAATCGAAGACAGCCTCGTTTCTCTTCGATGCATCGACTATGAACACGACGTCGACCTTTCTCTCGCTCTCGAACTCGTTCACCATTATCCTGCCGGTTCTCGCGGTTGCCTTCCAGTTTATTATCTTGAGCGGGTCGCCGGGCTGGTACTCCCTTATCGCGTGAAACTCAAGGCCCTCCCCGACGAGAGGAGATGGCAGCGGTCCTATCGTTATCTTCGTGCCCTTTGTGGAGTAGGGCGTCTGAACTTCGTAGAGCATTGGAACACCGATGACCTCGGTGAAGTTATCGACTTCCCTCTCGCTTGAGAAGAAGCCGAAGGGGTCCCTGTACGAGACCAGTATCTTCTCGAACCTGTGAATGCCCCTCTTAACCCTCACCCTGTACTTCAGAACTCCCTCCTCTCCGGGTCTTAGGGAGAACACCTTCTCAGGACTGCCCGAGACGACCTCGAGGCCGGGGACGAAGTCCTTAACGTATAGGTAGTCAACGCGGAAGTCCGTCCTCACGTGAACCTCAACCTCAACTTCCTGACCCTCGAGGAAGCGGTTGTGGGGAACGACCCTCCACACCTCAACGTTTCCGGAAGGCTTGAAGAAGAGATAGGCAACCGAGAGAAGAGTCAGGTACGGCAGAACGAGGTACACCATCCTCCAGTGAAGCAGAAAGAAGGAAGCAATTGGGATAACCCACATTGCCACAAGGTAGAGGGCGAGCTTCGGCGTTGGAGAGAGCCCCTCCTCCTCAACTTTCTCCTCCAGCCTGACAACCGATGAGATATAGCGAAGCCCGCTAACGCTCCAGGCGTCCCAGGCGCTCTGCATGCACCCACCTCACTCGAATTTGGGAACCGGAACCTTCTCCAGGATTTTTTCCATCACGCTCTCCTGGGAAACCTTGGTGTACCAGAGTTCCCTCTTGAGTATCAGCCTGTGGCTTAGGGCCGGAACGGCGACGGCCTTGACGTCGTCAGGGATTACATAGTCCCTGCCCTCAATGGCCGCGTAGGCCCTTGAAAGCTTCATAAGGGCCAGACTTCCCCTCGGCGAGGCGCCGATTTCAACGTTCCTCTTGTCCTTACGGGTCTCCTCGACTATGGAGACGATGTAATCGAGGATTGGCTCGCTCAGGTAAACGTCCTCGATGGCCCTCTGCATCTCAACGACTTCCTCAGCGCTTACGACCGGGTTTATGTCAACCTCCTCCTTCTTACGCTCCATCCTCCTCCTGAGTATCTCCTTCTCCTCCTCCCTCGTGGGATAGCCAACGTGAAGCCTGACCAGAAACCTGTCAAGCTGGGCCTCGGGAAGGGGGTAAGTTCCCTCCTGCTCTATCGGATTCTGGGTCGCTATGACCACGAACGGCTTCGGCAGG
>NZ_JAMONU010000118.1 GCF_027066465.1 Thermococcus sp. | reverse complement strand
GATGCTGCTCGGCATAATCCGCCTGTGGGGCCTTAGGATTCCGCTGAGCTACGCCTTCGGCTACGTCGGCGCGATAACGCTCCTCGGACTGACGATTCCGCTGGCGGAACTGTTCGACTTCACGAGCAGGGGAGTTTTCTTCGGCATGGGGCTGAGCAACTTCATCGGCGCGCTGATAGCCCTCGCCTGGTTCCTCCGCGGTAGCTGGATGAAGGCGATAATCGAAAAAACGCCCAAAGAGCATGGAAAGTCCAGCCCGGTTAAACACCCGGAAGGCTAATAAAGGCTCGCCCCGAGTGGCGGGCGGTGAGAGCATGAAGGCCGAAAGGTGGGAAGGCGTTTACTCCTTCGAGGACAGCCCGTTTTTGATGGAGATTCTGACGGAGCTTCGCGATGAGAGAACAGGACCGATAGCCTTCAGGAAGGGCCTCGTCAAGCTCGGCCGTTACATGGCCTACGAGCTGACGAAGACGATGGAAACCGAGAGGGTTCCCGTTAAAACCCCGCTGGAGGAAACAGAGGGCGTAATCGTCAGGGACAGGCGCAACGTGGTCATAATAACAGTTCTCCGCGCGGCGATTCCGCTGATGGAGGGCCTCATCAAGGTGCTCGACCACGCGCGCGTTGGTATCGTCTCGGCATCGCGCGGAAAGGCCCCAAAGTTCGAGATTGAGATGAACTACGTCAAGATTCCGGAGATACGGCCAGAGGATACTGTCATAGTAGCCGACCCGATGATAGCGACCGGCTCGACTCTGATTAAGGTCCTCGACGAGGTCAAGCGCTACGGAAGCCGAAGCGCCTGATTGTCGTTGGAGTGCTGGCGGCTCCCGAGGGAATAGAGAGGATAAGGGAGAGGCACCCAGAGGTCGAAATATTCGTTGCAAAGGTTGACAGGGAGCTGAACGACAAGGGCTACATCCTTCCGGGACTCGGAGATGCCGGCGACAGGGCATTCGGCGCCCCAGTGAAGGTTCAGTAGAGCTTTCCGCCCTCCTCCTTGAGTTTCTCCCTCTCCTTCTCAATCTTTTTCTCGTCCTCGAAGAGCTTGGCCTTGTAGTGGTAGCTTATCCGACCGAAAAGGGTCGTCGCGGTGTTCATGAACCTTCCGGCAAAGGCCCCGATGAGGGACGCGGCAACGAGGAGGCCGAAGAAGAACTCAATCTCGCCCCATGAGTACCCAGCGGCGTGCATGAACTTGGCGAGCATTCCGAATATGAAGACGAAGACACCACCGAGGAGCACCACGAGGAGTATCTTGTAACCGTAGCGCTCCATGAAGAGTGCAAAATCCATCCACCATCACCATTAAATTTTGGTGAGAACAACTTTTACGCCTTTCGGTGGGGTCGGCCAGTGCCAGTCTCATCACAGGTCAGACCGGTAAACGCTCCTCATCCCCCGGTTCAATTCTCCAGTGTATTTTTAAACCCTGTGGAGAACAAGCCTTGGCCGATGACGAGCGTTAGCCACGCTGACGGTGATGAAAAGAGGGTTAGCCGAGGCCTTAAGTTTTTAACTCAAACGACGTACGTATCTCATGCCATTTGAAGAGTATTACAGGTATTTCAGGCAGTGGATGGAGCCGGAACATGAGAGGGCCCGGAGGAGGTTTGAATCAACGCTACTCTTTTTCAAAAACCAAAAGGTAAGTGCCTCAAGTGTTCTCGACCTCTGCGCCGGAACGGGAATAGCGGGTGCGGCCGCGGCAAAGGCCTTTTCGGCATCGAAGCTGACGCTCGTGGACGTTAGAAAAGAAGACTTGGAGAAGGTTCGCGAATGGCTCGGAATTGCTGAGGTCAACCCGGAGCTTAGGCTGGTTGCCGGTGACGTCCTCCAACTCCCAGAGCTGGTGGAAGAACACGACCTTGCGGTTCTCTGGGGTCATACAATGCCCCATTTCGACCCCTTCGATGCCGTGCGGCTGTTCAGCGGCGTGGCATCAGTTCTGGACGAAGGTGGGTACTTCTTCATCGAGGAACCGGACAGGATAGGCAGGTTCCTTTACAACCGGATGTACAGGGACTTCACGGTGGAAAGAACGGGTGCAGAGACAATCGTCTCAATTCACGAGGGCTATGACGTCAGGAAGGGCGTTGAGAGAAGGGGCTACTACATCCTTCCGGGCTTTAAGAAAATGGCTGAGATGGAGTTAAGAGCCCGGGATTTGGCCTCGCTGCTTGCCATCGGAAGGATTTTCTTCAGGGATGCGAACCTGATAACTCCCTCCGAACACGGCGTTTCGGGGGTTTCTGAGGTTCTCGTCTTCAGGCGTCCCAAAAGGAGAATCGCTGGTGAGGTTTACTCTGAATTTCAGAGTTTCACCCGGGTTTAAATCACCGCCGCCGTTTCTTAAACCGGTGGGAGGATGAAGGCATTAATCGTTAAGAACCTGAGGAAGAGCTACGGAGAGACCGAAGTTCTGAAGGGGATAAACCTCGAGGTAGAGGAGGGCGAGATTTTCGCACTGCTCGGACCAAACGGGGCGGGCAAGACGACGTTCATACGAATCCTAACCGAAGGTCTGGCCTACGATTCCGGGGAGATACTCGTCTTTGGAAGGCCTCTCTCCAAAGAAACTGCCACGCTGATAGGGTACTGCCCCCAGGAGAGCATAGCGTACGAAAACCTGACCGTAAGGGAGAACCTTGAGTTTTACGCGGACCTCTACAACGCCCCAAAGGAGAGGGTAGACGAGGTTATCAGGGAGTTCAACCTTCCGCCGGACAAGAGGGCGGGGAAGCTCAGCGGAGGCCAGATGAAGAGGCTCAACCTGGCAACGGCGATTCTCCACGAACCCAAAATCCTTGTCCTCGACGAGCCCTCTGCCGGATTGGACGTTCCCTCGAGGAGAGAGCTGTGGAAGCTTATCCTGGGGTTCAGGGACGAGGGAAAAACCGTCGTAATGGCGACCCACTACATGGAAGAGGCCGAAAGGCTCGCGGACAGGGTGGCGATAATCAGCGATGGAAGGGTAGTTGCCGTTGGCAGCGTCGAGGAACTGAAGAAGCTCGCGGGTGGGGAGAGCGTGATACACGTCGAGGGAATTCTCAGGGGGGCCGAGAGCATCCCCGGGGCGATTGTTAAGGGCAACGCGCTCAGACTCAGGACGCCCAACCCGAGGGAAGAACTGCCGAGGCTCATCGAGGCCCTGCTGAAGCGCGGCAGTGAGATAAGGCTCGTGAAGGTAGAGGAGCCAACCCTCGAGGATGTTTTTGTAAAGCTCACCGGGAGGTCTCTGGAATGAACGTCCGGGCGATAAAGGGCATCTTAAGGAAGGACCTGATAGAGATAAGGAGGGAAAAGACAACGGTCTTCTGGATTATCGTCTTCCCGATGATTTGGCTTCTGATTATGGGGGGCATATGGGGGCACACGAGTCCGCCAGTCACACTCAAGGTCGGTGTCGTAGCCCAGGGGAGCGGTGCAGCACCTATAGTTAGCGCGATGGGCAACGTCACGCTCGACGGCAGGCACCTCTTCAGGGTAATCGAGTTTAAAAGCGAGAGGAGCGCCCTCAAAAACCTGAGTTCCGGAAAGCTGGATGCAGTTGTAGTTTTCCCGGCAACATTCAGTGAAAACCTCAGCAGAGGCCTTCCAGTGGAGGTCGTTGTGTACTACAACAGGGCCGACCCGCAGGAGTACCAGATTGCTAAGGGGGTCATTGAAGGGTTCTTCTCCGGCTTTTCAAGGGAGCTTGCCGAACGGAGGGAGGGAGTCCTAATCGAGACCCTTGAGCGGTTCCTGCCGGAGAACACCACATCACGTCTGATTCCCCTGATAGAGGGAACTGCAAGGCCCCTCTCGCTGGAGGAGAAGAACGTGAGCGGGAGGAACATCAGCCCGGTGCTCTTCTTCCTCGCAGGGGTCATGGGGATACAGTTCCTGTTCGCAACGATGAGCCTGATTGGAAACGGGACCCTGAGGGAAATCGAGAAGGGAACGCTCAGGAGAATAGCAGCGTCGCCAACGACAGCCTGGGACTTCCTAATCGGAAAGCTACTCTCGACGACGGTTGTAATCTTCGGGAGCATTCTGGGACTCATTGCGTTCTCGCAGCTTGTTTTCGGAAGCACGATATTTCCCAGTCTCCTCGGCTGGGTGCTCCTCCTCATCGGCGGAGCATTCTCAATGGGCCTCGGACTGGCAATAGCCATGCTCACGAGGAACGTGAGGGCCACGAGTTTAACGATAAACCTCGTTTCATGGCCGATGATGTTCCTGGCGGGGATAGCCGTTCCCCCAAGCACGCTCCCGAACTGGGCGAGGCCCTTCGTGGACTACTTCCCACTCGGAAGGGCCCTGAAGGACTTCAGACTGCTGGAGATATACCACGTCAGCCCCTCGCAGGTTGCCCCCGACGTCCCGTGGCTTCTCGCCGCGAGCCTCGCAGTCCTCATCCTAGCGGCCCTCACCTACGCGAGAACCGTGAGAACGCTTGAGTAGTTCCTTATTTTCCTCTACAAACTTCAGGAACTCCCTCAGAAACTCCATTCCTGCCTTATTGTTCACAGCCCTCGGATGAATTGAAAGGAAAAACGTTCCGTTGAGGTTGAGGTAAACGCTCTCCGCGCTCGCAAGCTGGTAGGGGAGCAGAAAAGACGGGATGTACCAGGTATACTCGCGGTTGCAGATTGGTTCGACGGTGCCGTTCGGGAAGTAGAGGAAGTCCCTCCCTATAACAGTTAGGTTGTGCCTGAGGAGAACCTCCAGCGCGGCCCTTGATAGGGCGTAGCGCGGAGCGATGAAATACTTGGGGGTAACGTTGAGGTAGGAAAGGGCTTTCAGGCCAAGCTCAAGCTTCCTCTCGGCGACGGTTGCGTTGCAGTCAAACTCATCCCCTACGTGGGTGTAGCCGTGGAGCTCGATGTGGTAGCCCTCGCGCTCAAGCTCCTCAAGAAACTCCATAAATGCCCCGTACTTCCAGATGGGCATTTTTCCACCGTGGTCGGGAATTACGAAGAGGTAGGTCTCATTTTGAAGGTCGTATTCGTCGATGACGGCCGTTATCTGCTGAAGCTGAGGGAGGTAAGCTGGACTGACGTCGTGGAGGAGGATTGCAAAGTGACCGAAGGAGGGAACGTAAGCGGGACTGGCGATGGAGCTGGAGGAGAGCAGCACAAGAAACAGCACGGCGAAGACGGACAGCCTCTTCATCATCAAAGGGGGAATGAAGGAGAGCGTAAAAACCTTTCTAAAGGTGTTTAGCGAGAAAGCTCCTCACCCTCGTCTTCCACTCCTCCGGGTGGAACTTAAGCGTCCTGACGTGCGGTGCATCCGTAACCCACAGCTCAACGTTCGGGTTCACCCTTCTGTTCCTCTCGTAGAACTCCCTGACCTCATCAACTTTAACGAGCGGGTCCTTTTCACCGGCAATCAAAAGGAGGGGTTTTCTGACTTTATCCGCGTATTCCAGCATGTTCAGCTCTTTTGCTCCACTGAAAAGCTTTGTAAAGGGCTTGACGAAGGTGTAGAGCCACTCGGGGAGGTTCGCAAAGTACTTCAGCCCCCTTGCACCGGTCCTGTCGAGGTATATTGGCGGTGAATCCGCGACGCCGCAGGTTACCCTCTCGTCCTCCGCGAGGGCAAGTATCGTAACAACGGCACCCATCGAAAACCCGACGAGGCCTATTCCCTCGGCCTTCTCGGGATGGTTCTTTTTCAGCCAGTCCACAGCCGAGAGAACGTCTATAAGCTCCCGCTCACCGACGGTTGTGTAGGTTCCCTCGCTCTTTCCGTGGGCGCGGAAGTCAAAGACCAGAACGCTATAGCCCTCCTTGAGGAGGAACTCCGTCGTCTGCTTCATGTAAACGTCGTCCCATCTGCTTCTGGTGTAGCCGTGAAGGGGAATCACCGTGGAGTTTTTCTCGTTTGGAATCCACCAGCCGCTCAGCTTGAGGCCGTCCCTCGTTTCTATCGTCACGTCCTCGTAGTCGTAGCCCAAATCTTTGGGCGTCCAGCTTCCGATAAAGCGGGGTGGCTTGACCATCTTGTATCCAACAAAGGCCGAAAAGGCTATGAAGAGGAAGAGGAGAAAAATCAAAATCCACACCAACAAGCCTCAGACCCCCACTTCAGTTTCTTCGAGTTCGTCAATGCCTGGCTTCTCCTTGGTAATGGCGTCGAGGTTCTTCATGCCCCAGATGAGGGGCAGGGCTATTATGACGAAGATGGCCCCAACGGGGAAGAGAACCCTGTAGTTGTTCCCAAAAGCCTGGACTATTGCTCCACCAACGAGGCCGGCAATGAGAATTGGGAAGGATTTCGTTGCCTCAAAGAAGCCGTAGTAACGGCCGTTGAACGCTTCACGCTCGTACTTCGTCAGGAGGTCGCCTATGACAGGCCACGATGTCGCCATGAGCATTCCCCAGCCGATTCCGGCGAGTCCTATGAGGGCGGTTATCTGAACCTTCGTGTGGACGAACCAGCCGGCGAGGAAGGGTATCAGGAATATTATGCCGCCGATGAGTATCGACTTCCTCCTGCCGATTTTGTCGTAAAGGGGTCCGCCGACGACCGCTCCAACGAGAACCAAGACGTTAAAGAGGGCCATTATGGCGTTGCCCAGTGCCGTGACGTCGCTCGTGCCGAGAACTGACTCGAGTATGCCGAAGAGGAAAACAGCCACGAACTCAAAGCTCATCCACCAGAGAATCTGCGCGGAGTAGAACTTGAGGAAGTCCCTGTCGGCCACTATTGACCTGAGGTACTCCCCGAGGCCCTCCTCGGGAATCTCCTCCGGGGCAACCGGCTCCTTCACCCGGGCGTAGACTATCAGAGCTGACCCCATGAGAAAGCCCGCAACGACCGCGAAGGGAATCCACATGTAGTTGGCCTGAATCAGCGCGTGTATCTCGTTTTTAAGCCCGGTTACCTTCGTTGCCTTGATTATCAGGAACGCGAGGCTTCCGAAGAGGAAGAGGTTCCCCGCCCACTCAAAGAGAGTTATCACTCCGCTCGCCCTTCCGCGCTCTCCACTGGGGAACATCTCGGGAAGCAGGGAGCGGTACTGGGCAACGTAGAAGTACAGGGCAAAGTAGAACAGCGCCAGCATCGTTGCAAAGGCCAGCAACGGAACCTTTGCGATATAGCTGAAATACACCCCTAGTGTAACAAGACCCGCAAAGATTCCGCCAACGAGTATGAAGGGCGTCCTCCTCCGGTTTGACCTGCGGATGTCGCTGTAGTAACCGATTAGAATCGGCACGATAATTCCCATGAGACCCTGAAGCGAAAGAACTGCACCGATTATGAAGGCCGAGTTGGTGTACTCGGTCTGAAGCAACTTAAACGACAGCCCCTTATTCAACGCCCAGCCCGTGCTCATGCTGAAGCCCAAGAGGGCCAACACCAGGACGGTTCCCCACCTGAACCTTTTCTCCATTTTACACCACCCCCACAAAAGGGGACACCCTGGGAAGGCCGCCTCAGCCCGGGGCCCCCTCTTTCAACCAGTGTCCCAACACTCAAACAGTTATAGGGGGGTTCTTTTCGTGGCTTTTAAGGGTTTTGAGTTCATTTTTGAGCCATAGTAAAAATGACACTTTTGGGCAATGAGGTTATTTTCATCTTATTCCTCCCCATCGAAACACTCATAAAAGGCCCCAGCAAATGACCCGACCATGCAACGGGGGCACCGTCCTCCGATGGGGGTGTCCCCCATTATAGAGGGATAAACCAAAACCCTAAACTACCGGACGTTTACAATCAACTCTGCAGGCGAGGAGGGATGAGAGTTCCGCTGATACTCGGCCATCGCGGGTTCAGAGGGAGGATTGAGAACACTATACCCGCCTTCAGGAGGGCGTTAAAATACGCCGATGGAATCGAACTAGATGTTAGAAGAACGCTTGATGGGAAGCTGGTAATACTTCACGATGGGAAGTTCCCGTGCCGGCGGGGCGAGTGCCGGGCGGAGGACATGACGTATCTCGAGATAGTCAGGGAGCATCCCCTCGGAAAGCTCGTAACGACACTCCCAAGGGTTCTGAAGGAGCTGAAGCCGAGGTATATCAACATTGACTTGAAAGACGGCGAGACGGCCGAGGAAGTTGTAAAGCTCCTCGAGCGAAAAAACATGCTTGAAACCTCGGTGATTTCAACGGATTCCCCTGAAACAGCCAAAAGGCTCGCAAGGGAGTATCCGTGTTGCAAAATAGGACTGTCAATAGTGGGCCTGAGGTCCCTCCTGGGAACGGTGCTCACGGATGGACTCTACTCCGTCCACGTTCCTCTAGACGTAATCTCGTATGCGGGTTTCACGTTTTTCTCGTCCCTTATCAAGAGATACCACTCCCGAAGGCTCAAGGTTTTCGTCTGGAACTACGGGATGAACGAGATTGCGTGGCTCCCAAGGGTTCTCCCACTTGCCGATGTGCTGATTTCCGATGACCCCGCGAGACTGAAAAGATTTTTAGGAACGTCGCAGAGCTAATCAGGAGGGATTTCCATGTGGGACAGGGACAGGGTTATCGTGCTCGGACACAGGGGATACATGAGCAGGTTCCCCGAGAACAGCATTCTGGCGTTTAAAAAGGCCATCGAGGCGGGGGCCGATGGAATCGAGCTGGACGTCTGGCTGACCAAAGATGGCAGGGTCATTGTCATGCACGACGAAACGATAGACAGGACGAGCAACATGAAAGGAAGGCAGAAGGAGATGACCCTCAATGAGCTGAAGAGGGCGGACATAGGCATGGGCGAAAGGATACCCACACTCGAAGAGGTGTTTGAAGCTCTCCCAAAAGACGCGCTAATCAACGTGGAGATAAAAGACAGGGACGCCGTTGAAAAGGTCGCTGAAATCGTGAGGAACAACAATCCTGAGAGAGTCATGATTTCCTCCTTTGACGTAGAGGCCCTGAGGGAGTACAGAAAGTACGACGGAGAAACTAGAGTGGGGCTTTTGATTGATAGGGAGGACACCCTCCAGATGGTTCCAGAGCTTAAAGAGGAGCTCAACCTGTGGTCAATTAACATCCCGGTTGAGGCAGTGACCCTGCTCGGCTTCGAGAAAACTGTTCAGGCAATCGGCTGGACCCGCTCCCTGGGACTCAAAATCGTTCTCTGGACTGCAAACGACGAGCTGTTCTACAGAGACGACAACCTGCTGAAGCTCAAGGGGCTCTTTGAAGTCGTTATAGCGAACGATGTGGAAAGGATAATCGGCTACCTCAGAGAGCTTGGTTTGAGATGAACTCCATCCAACGAAACCGTTAATACCCTCCTCCCCCCTCTTTTACCGGTGGTATCATGGAGCGCTACATCCTTTCACTCGATGAGGGAACTACTTCCGCGAGGGCGATAATCTTCGACAGGGAGAGCAACATCATCGGCCTCGGTCAGTACGAGTTCCCCCAGCACTACCCGAAACCCGGCTGGGTGGAGCACAATCCGGAGGAAATCTGGGAGGCTCAGCTCAGAGCCATAAAGACGGCCCTTGAGAAGGCGAAGGTGGAGCCGGGCCAGATAGCGGCGATAGGCGTTACTAATCAGAGAGAAACTACGATAGTCTTTGACCGCGACGGAAAACCGCTCTACAACGCGATAGTCTGGCAGTGCAGGAGAACGGCCGAGATGGTGGAGGAGATAAAGCGCGAATACGGGGACGTGATAAAGGAGAAGACCGGCCTCGTCCCCGATGCTTACTTCTCCGCGAGCAAGCTCAAGTGGCTCCTCGACAACGTTCCCGGTCTGAGGGAGAGAGCGGAGA
>NZ_JAMONU010000117.1 GCF_027066465.1 Thermococcus sp. | reverse complement strand
TTGGCTCACTGCTCCTGATTGGAATCTTCGGCGTTTTGCTCACGAGGGGGATTCAGAGGGGACTCGATGAGCTTAAGGTCAAGGGAGATGAAGTAAACCCCCGCTCTCTGGGGTCACTGCTCTTAATAGCGTACTTTCCGTTCCTCCTGCTCTGGGGTTGCGTTGTGAAGTCAATTCAGCTTACAATCTTCGCCACAGCACTTTTTGGACTCACCCTGCTTGCGGGTTTGTTAACGATAAAACACTACCGGGAAAACGGTAATATAGGCGAACAATCCAACCTCTATTAGTGTTCCCGATGCTCGGCTTCCTGAGGAGGAGAAAGCTTAGAAAGCTCAGGGGAAACTCTGAGGAAACCCTCGTCATGCACATCGGCGATACCCCCGAGAGCGTCTACCGCTTCATTGAAGAACTCATAGACGAGTACAGGCCCGACGTGATAATCCACACGGGGGACCTGGTTGACAACGTCAAGCTGGAGAGAAGGCCAGAGCTAAAGCCCGCCTACGAGGCCGGCCTGAGGAAGCTCGCGCGGATTCTCAAGGGTTCCGGCGCCAAGCTCTACATCGTCCCGGGCAACGAAGACAGCAGGGAGCTTCTCGAAAAATTCTTTGGGGATAGCGTCGTGGAACCGGGAAGTCTGGTTGAGATTGAGGGAAAGACTCTCGTGCTCGGTCACTGCTGGAGGGACGTTGCCGGTAGAGATGCAGACTTCAAGCTCTACGGCCACAACTTCAAGGCCATACCCGGGGGACTTAACGCGGTTCTCGGCGTCAACTTCATCTTCCTGCCGAGCGGAAGGGTAATCAAGATTGACTACCCCGTGGGAACCGACACAGCCCGGGGTTACAAGCTCAGGAGGGGGTTGTGATGAGACTCATGCGATTCGGTCCCTCCATCGTGTTCCTGAGGGGGGACGTTGAGACCCTGAAAAAGGGTGTGGCCAAACTTTTTGGCGTCGAGGAGATTCCAACAGAGGAGGCAATAAGGGAGAGCAGCGAGTTCGAGACAATACTCCTCGTGACTCCGCCGGAGGAAACCAAAACGATACCCCCGGAAACGGGCTTCTTAGTAAAGAGGGGTGCAAAGGTTGTTCTCGCGGAGATAGTGAACAGCGACCTGCCCGTGAAGAGGGTTGAGATTGAGAGCACTATAATCCTGCTCCGCATTCCCGAGAAGGTCGAGGAAGCCCTAAAGATGCTCGCCGAGAAGTTCGGCGGCGAGGTGATGACCCAGCTCGACGCATTAAACCTCGGTGAGGCATGCGACACCGTGATATCCGTAACGAGGAAAAAGCTGAGTTCGCCGATAGGGCCGGAAGACGTTGAGGGGGCGGTTCTCGTAAGGCGGGACTTCCTGAGCGTGTACCGCGAACTGCTGATAGACCTCCCGATGTTGCTCTTCAAGCTCCTCCCTGAGTGGAACGAGGTAACAATAAAGCTTTACGACACCAACAGACGCTATGAAGAGAACATTGAGAGACTGCTACTCGTCATTGAGGACCTCGACCTTGGATTTATAGTCGGCGAGGGCTGGGACTGGGATTATCCAAGACCCTTCATGCGCGTTCCGGTTTACAGGCTCAAGCTCCTGACGTGGGAGAAGCCTGAGCGCGTGAAGTTCCTGCTGAAGGGACTGGAATACAGGGGCTACACGAGGCTCTGCGACATAGACGTCTTCGTGGGCAAGAAGAAAATCGACTGGGTGGAACTTGGAAAGTTCAAGTCGAAGTTCGAGCTTGCCGAGAAGGCAAGAGAAGAACTCGAAAAGCTTCTGAGTGAAGACGTTCGGAAAAAGCTCCACGAAATAGAGGAGAGGCTCCTCGGGGAAACTGGTGGCAAAGCAGAGAAGGCTAAAGCTTCCTGAGCTTTGCGACGAAGAAACCGCTCGTCCCGTGTCTGTCGGGATAGAAGCGCCTCGCCTTCTTTATTTCCTCGCTCAGCTCGATTCCGAAGGGCCTCGTTAAGGCCGGCTCACCGTAGCGGAGGGGAAGCAGTTCAACGTCGAAGTTATCGAGAACCCACTGGATTACGAACTCGTTCTCCTCCGGCTCGAGCGAACAGGTGGAGTAGACCAGAATTCCACCCTTTCTGAGGACGCTCAGGGCCTTCTCAAGCATCTTCATCTGGAGGTTCTGGCAGAACTTCACATCTTCCATAGTTCTGTTGGATTTTCGCTCGGGGTTCTTGTGTATCGTTCCCGAGCCGGTGCAGGGAGCATCGAGGAGGATTTTATCGAACTCAACGCCGAGCTCGTCTATGTAGAGCGACGAGCGGTGGAAGAGAACGGTGTTCGTAACGCCGAGACGCGAGAGGTTTAAGCGGGTCTCCTTCAACCTGTCCTCACCGACGTCGAAGGCGTAAATAATGCCCTCGTTTTCCATGAGCTGGGCCAGATAGCTCGTCTTTCCACCGGGAGCGGCGGCCATGTCCGCGACGGTTTCACCGGGCTTTGGTTCGAGGGCAACTGGAGGATACATCGAGCTCGCCTCCTGGATGTAGAGGAGACCGCTCAGGTACTCGGGCGTGGAGGTAATCGAGAAGGGTTCTCTCGTCAGGCAGAAGCCCTCTCTCGCCCAGGGAACTCTCTTAAACTGGAAGCCCTTCTTGTTGAGGAGCTTGGTGAGCTTTGAAACCTCTATCCTGAGCGTGTTTACGCGGAAGCACCTCGGCAGAGGCTTTTCCATGGCCTCGGCGATAGCTAAGGCTCTCTCACCCCAGAGCTCGTAATAACGCTCCGCAAAGGTCTTGGAGTAGCCGAGGCTGAAGAGCTTTTCCAGCATGTGAGGGGATTAGGGGAGGTGTTTAAAATCATTCGTTCTGTGAAACTCGACTTTCACAAACTGCACTTTTTATGAAAGTCTGCTTTCACAACTGGTGGCAAAAACTATTAGAGAGAAAAGGCGAAATCAGGCCTTTATCCCGCCCATGATGAGAGCCATGAGGGCCTTCTGGGCGTGGAGTCTGTTCTCGGCCTGGTCCCAGACCACGCTGTTCGATCCGTCTATGACGTCGTCGGTAACCTCCTCGCCCCTGTGGGCCGGGAGGCAGTGCATGAATATGAAGTCCGGCTTGGCGTGCTTGACGAGCTCCTTGTTAACCTGGAACGGCTTGAACACCTTCCTCCTGATTTCTGCCTCCGCCTCTTGTCCCATGCTGGTCCAGACGTCGGTGTAGATGACGTCGGCATCTTTGACGGCCTGAACGGGGTCGTGGAGGAGCTCGAACGAGCCGCCGCTCTCGGCCGCGTTCTGCTCAGCCCACTTGATGACCTTCTCGTCGGGCTCGTAGCCCTCGGGAGTTGCCACGACGACGTTCGCTCCAAGCTTGGTTCCTGCTATCATGAGGGAATGAGCGACGTTGTTTCCGTCACCAACGTAGGCTATCTTAAGGCCCTGAATCCTACCCTTCTTCTCGAGTATCGTCTGGTAGTCCGCCAAAGCCTGGCACGGGTGGGAGAAGTCGGACAGCGCGTTTATCACCGGAACGCTCGCGTACTTCGCGAGGTCCTCCACGTCCTTGTGGGCGTAGACCCTCGCCACTATCGCGTCAACGTACCTACTGAGAACCCTCGCCGTGTCGGCTATGGTCTCTCCGCGCCTGAGCTGTAAATCGTTGGCGCTGAAGTAGAGGCCCAGACCGCCGAGCTGGTAGATGCCGACCTCAAAGCTGACGCGGGTTCTGGTTGAGGGCTTCTGGAATATCATTCCGACGGTCTTGCCCTCGAGAACCCTGTGCGGGTGGCCAATTTTCTGCCATATCTTCATCATCTCGGCGGTCTTGAGAATCGTCTCGATTTCCTCCCTCGTGTAGTCCTGAAGGCAGAGCATGTCCCTTCCAACCAGACTAACTACCATGTCTATCACCGAAAATTCTTCATGGAAGCATCTAATAACCCTTTCGTCGGGAGAGGGAACTGTTTAGCGAAATCTTTTGATGCGAAGTCCCCTCGATGTTTCCAAACGTAAATCGAAAGAACGTCAGCGGATTTCATAGGACAATAAAGCTAATAAGAGAACCCTTCTTTTCACATCGGTGAGTTTAATGGAGGGAAGAATCAAGGTAAGACTTGTCAATTATACGAAAAAACCTCTCGAAACGGTCACGTGGGCAGCCCTCGTCAGCTATTGGGAGGAATGGGAGAGCGAGGCCTTTGAGAGGACGACCGAGAGAGACGTCGAGATGCATCTCCCCAGGGTTCTCGGCTACGGCCACGAGTCAATTCTCGAACACGCGGTTTTGACCTTTTCCATCGAGGGCTGTTCTCGGGTTTGTAGCCATCAGCTCGTCCGCCACAGGATAGCGAGCTACACCCAGCAGAGCCAGAGGTACATAAAGCTGAACCCAAACGACGTCGAGGAAACCTTCGTAATTCCCGAGAGCGTTAAAGAAAAGCCTGAACTCTATGAAAAGTGGAGAAAGCTGATGCAGGAAGCCATTGAACTCTACGAGGAAAGTTATAAAGCGGGAATCCACCAAGAGGACGCGCGCTTTATCCTCCCCCAGGCGGTCAGGACGAAGATAGTTGTGACGATGAACCTGCGCGAGCTGAAGCACTTCTTCGGTCTTAGACTTTGTGAAAGGACTCAGTGGGAACTCCGTGAGGTGGCATGGAAGATGCTGGAGGAGATTGCCAGAAACGAAGAGCTTAGACCGATTATCAGATGGGCAAAGCTCGGGCCGAGATGTGTTCAGCTCGGCTACTGTCCGGAGAGGGAACTTATGCCAAAGGGTTGTCTTCTCAGAACGAAAGAAAGATGGAAAAAAATAGCCTACGGCGATTAATCTTCCGCATATTTTAAAAACCCTTTAGCGTCCTTTTTTTCGATGTTCAAAAGGGAGGTTTGAAAAATGAAATCAAAAAGCTGGGAAGTCGAACTCCCGTACCCCTGGGAAACCCTCGTTCTCATCTTAAGTGAGCCAAAAAAGACGCTCCCGTTCTTCCCCTACTTCGAAAAGCTCGAGGGGAACAGGGTGAGCTTCAAAGTCCCGAGGTTCATCTTCAACTTCGGCTATGAATTCGAACTTGACGTCGGTATAGGGAGAAACGAGGTCATTTACACCTTCAGGGGCGACAAGGGCATTCTTACTGTGACGTTCAAGATGGAGGGCAACAGACTGAAGGTTACTGCAAGCTGGGCCGGATTCGGGGAAACGTTCATGGGAAAACCCCTCCAGAACTTTGCGAAGGGCATAGCCGAGGCCATAAAGGAGTTCTGCTCAGCGGCAACTTGTCCGCTGGTGAAGTTCTCCGGGAACGAGGGAGAAGTAGAACACATAGACCCAGATACCGCTCCAGCTCTCATCAAGAGGATAGCGATGGAACTCGGAAAGGACTTCGTTCTCGAAGGCTGGGCCGAGGACGGAACGTACCTTTCAGTGAAAGTCGTTGAGGGAAACCTCAAGGAGATACGCGTCAGGCAGGGCATGAAAGAATCCGTTATTGAGGCGGACGTTCCGGTCGTCGAGCTGGGTTCCGAGCTGTTTGAGGGACTGCCATTGGATAGAAAATTCAGAATAAAAGCCAAAAAGATTTGAATTCATCCAACGACTTCCCCAAAGGCAAAGCGCTCTTTCACGTTCTTTATTTCAATTTCCACCTCATCCCCAACGTTTGTGTTGGGAACGAATATAACAAAGCCCCTGACCCTCGCAATGCCATCTCCACCCTTTCCGAGGGCCTCAATCCTTACCTTATAGTGTTCCCCCTTCTTAACGGGAGGTCTCCTCTGAACAGACCTGTTCTGCTCCAAGTTTGACACCACCTAAGGGCTGTCAATAGTTGGGGAGTTGCCGACAATAAAAACATTGAGAAGGAGAAGGTATACATGTGAAACTTTAAACTTTCTTACTTTTGTTCAGCTCGTCTATGGCCTTTTTCAGCTCATCATAGGCCTCCTCGAGCGATTCTGGAATGACTTTGGTGTCCGCTATTACCGGCATGAAGTTCGTGTCCCCGTTCCAGCGCGGGACTATATGGAGGTGGACGTGGCTGTCTATTCCCGCGCCGGCAACCCTGCCGAGGTTCACGCCGAGGTTGAAGCCGTCCGGGTTCATGGCCCTCTTTATAGCCTTAATCATTAGCTGTGTGAGCTTCATTATCTCGAGAAGCTCCTCATCGGTCAACTCCTCCCAGTTGGCGACGTGCCGGTACGGGGCAACCATCACGTGGCCGGGGTTGTAGGGGTAGTTGTTCATTATGACGAAGGCGTGCTTTCCCCTGTAGAGGATTAACCTTTCTTTATCCCTGTTCTCCCTCGGAAAATCGCAGAATATACAGCCGTCGTGCTTGGGTGAGCGTATGTACTCGATTCTCCACGGTGCCCACAGGATTTTCATTTAATCACCTCCAGCGAAAGGGGGAAAGCGTGCTTAAAAAGATTACAGTTCGAAGCCAGAGAAAAGCAACGTGAGGTAGAGTCCGTACAGGAGCAGGAAGTATATCCCCAGCTTCCTCCCTATTCCACCGGTTCTCTTCAGAGAGATTATCATGGGAACCATCGCCGCGAGGACTAGAACAACCGTCAGCGTGGAGGCACCGGTTCGTATGGGTCTAATCAGCGAGGCGACTCCAAGGACCACGAGGGCGTTCATTATGTTCGCGCCGATTATGTTTCCAACGCTTATGTTGCCCCTTTCGCGTATCGCCCCGTAAAGGGCGTTGGTCATCTCGGGGAGGGAGGTGCCTACCGCGACCACAGTCGCTCCAATCACAAAGTCAGAAACACCGAGGGCCTTTGCTATGTTCTCGCCACCGAAGACCACCATTTTGGCTCCGGTAACCAAGAAGAGCCCGAGGATAAGGAGAACCGCGTAGTCCAAAGACGTAGCGCTTCCGTGTTTCTCTCCCTCAACGTTGACTCTCGTATGCCTTTTGAGGAGCCACCTCAGATAGACAACGTAAGATGCGAGGAGGAGCGCACCATCGAGTCTGCTCAGCGTTCCATCAAGCGACAGTATTATGACGAGAATCATTGAAAACAGCATCACAATTGAGTTCTCGTAGGCGGAGGGGCTGGCCTTGAGGGGTTTAATCACCGAGGCCAGGCCGAGTATCAGGGCTATGTTCGCGAATATGCTTCCCAGGGCGTTTCCAAGGGCTATTCCATTGACCCCCTCGTAGCTTGCCAGAGCACTCGTCGTAAGCTCCGGAAGGGTCGTCGCCAAGCTTATGAGAACTATGCTTATCACGAGGGGCGAAATGCCAGCCTTTCTCGCGACCTCCACTATCTTGTCCGAGAGCTTGTCACCGGCAGCCACGAGAATCGCTATTCCAGCGCCTATTGCAAAGGCCCACACTGCAAATTCAAGCATCCCTACCCCCCTAAAGGGTTCTCCGGGCCTTTAATAAGTTTGCCCAACAAAGCTTTTTAACGTGAAAGTTTAACCACCCCCGGTGATAGCATGAGGAAGAGAAAGGGACTTCTGATAATCCTGGACGGCCTCGGCGACAGGCCGATTAAAGAGCTTGGAGGGAAGACCCCGCTGGAGTACGCGAAAACTCCGAACATGGACAAACTCGCCAAGAGGGGAATCCTCGGTCAGCAAGACCCGATAAAACCCGGTCAGCCGGCGGGAAGCGACACGGCCCATTTGAGCATCTTCGGCTACGACCCCTACAAAACCTACCGCGGCAGAGGCTTCTTCGAGGCCCTCGGCGTTGGGTTAGATTTAGACGAGGACGACCTGGCCTTCCGCGTTAACTTCGCCACCCTTGAGAACGGGATAATCGTTGATAGAAGAGCTGGAAGGATAAGCACGGAGGAAGCCCACGAGCTTGCGAAGACAATTCAGGAGGAGGTAAAGCTCCCGATTGACTTCATATTCGTTGGAGCCACCGGGCACCGGGCAGTTTTGGTCCTTAAAGGAATGGCCAAGGGCTACCGTGTCGGCGAGAACGACCCCCACGAAGCGGGCAAACCGCCGGAGAAGTTCACGTGGGAGGATGAGGAGAGCAGGAAGGTTGCGGAAATCCTCGAGGAGTTCGTGAAGAAGGCGCACGAGGTTCTTGAAAAGCACCCGATAAACGAGAAGCGCAGAAGGGAAGGAAAGCCGGTCGCGAACTACCTGTTAATCAGGGGAGCGGGGATAATGCCGGACATTGAGAAGAAGTTCACCGAGCAGTGGAAGGTCAGGGCCGCGGGAGTTATAGCGGTGGCCCTCGTCAAGGGGGTGGCGAGGGCAATCGGCTTCGACGTTTATACACCAGAGGGAGCAACGGGTGAGTACAACACCGACGAGATGGCCAAGGCAAAGAAGACCGTCGAGCTTCTCAGGGACTACGACTTCGTGTTCCTGCACTTCAAGCCGACAGATGCCGCAGGACACGACAACAACCCGAAGCTGAAGGTGGAGATGATTGAAAAGGCCGACAGGATGATTGGCTACATCGTTGAACACATCGACCTCGACGAGGTTGTGATAGCGATAACGGGCGACCACTCAACGCCGTGCGAGGTCATGAACCACAGCGGGGACCCTGTTCCCGTTCTGATAGCGGGCGGCGGAGTTAGAACGGACTACACCGAGAGCTTCGGGGAGCGCGAGTGCATGCGCGGTGGACTGGGAAGGATTAAGGGCCATGACATAGTGCCGATAATGATGGACCTGATGAACCGCTCCGAGAAGTTCGGGGCCTAATCATTAATTCTCCACCTTCCATATGGAAAAACTTTTTATTCTTCTCTTTCCAAACTTCCTTAGAGCGCTTCAACAGTGATGCCCATGGTTCAGAGTGTCGAGGAACTGGTCCTCATAGGAGAGGCTCTCTCCAATCCCATCAGAGTTAGGATACTCAAGATGCTCTGCGAAAAGGAGTGGTACGTTTACGAAATGGCCAAGGTTCTCGGAATATCGAGGCAACTGCTCTACCTTCACCTCAAAAAGCTGGAGAAGGCCGGCCTCGTGGAGAGCGAGCTTCGTCTCGAACCCGACGACCCGAGGGCAAAGAAATACTACCGGGCGAAGCCCTTCAAGATAGTGATTGACAACGACGTTGTTAAGAGCCTAAAGGAGTAAAGGAGGAGTGGTGAAAAATGCCGTGGGGTGAGCATATGGCAACTCCAAGTGGTTGGATTTCAGTCATAATCGGTTTGATACTGCTGGTTATACTGGTTTTCGCGTTCTACCAGATGAACAAGACGCTTCACGAGCTCAAGCTCGAGCTCGAAAGGCTGAGGAGCACCCTCGAAGAAACGAAGAGGAACACCGAGGAAGTCAGGAAGAAGCTCGAAGAGGTCTGATTCCACAACTTTGTGACTTAGATTTTAGCGTTCAAACGGAAACCTTAAAAGGGATTAAACGCTTCTATTTTATTAGGTGATAGCGTGGGTGTTCTTCGAGACCCTAAGGTCATCGGTTCAGATAGGGTGACCGCCATAGGCCTCGGCACCTGGGGAATCGGTGGCTACGAGAGCCCCGACTACTCGCGGGACGAGGAGAGCGTTGAGGTTCTCCGCTACGGCCTCGAACTCGGCATAAACCTCATAGACACCGCCGAGTTCTACGGCGCCGGCCACTCGGAAGAGCTGGTTGGACGGGCCATCGAGGGCTTTGACCGGGACGAGCTTTTCATCATCAGCAAGGTCTGGCCCACGAACTTCGGCTACGAGAGGGCGAAGAGAGCGGTAAGGGCGAGCGCTAATAGGCTCGGCACATACATCGACCTGCACCTCCTCCACTGGCCCGGCGACAGCTGGAGGAAGATAGAGGAAACTTT
>NZ_JAMONU010000116.1 GCF_027066465.1 Thermococcus sp. | reverse complement strand
GGCAACTTTGCCCTCTTCGCTCTCTGGTGGGGGTTCGAGGTTGTCACGATGCTCCTCCCAACGCTCGTTGAGGGCGGAAAGCTCTCCAACGCACTTCTCTTCCCCCTAATCGTCTGGTTCTGGGCGTTCTTCTACCTCTCGCTCCATATCTACGGCTATTCAAGGCTCTTCTTATCCAGCCCTTAGGGGAACCGAAACCCTTTTAAAATGCCCAACAATGTGCTACATAGACTATATAGACTATAGAGGGAGGGTGAATGCTGGAGGTCATTGCGACGGCGTTTTTCATGGCATGGGCCGTCGGAGCAAACGACAGCGCAAAGGCAGTCGGCACCGCGGTCGGCTCGGGGGTAGTGGGCTTCAAACGGGCCGTCCTGATAATAGCGGTTTTCACCACGTTAGGTGCAGTTATCGGTCACTCCGCCGTCCCTGGAACCATAACGGGGCTGGCGAGGGGACTATCCCCCGGGGAGGTTGGCCTCGTCCTTTTCAGCGCCGCCTCTGCCGTAACTTTGGCGAGCCTCGTCGGAATGCCAATCTCGACGACCCAGTCCATAATAGGCGCGCTCATAGGTTCCTCCCTCGCCCTCGGTCTTCCCGTCGACTGGTGGACGATAGGTAAAATCGTCTCGGCGTGGTTCTTCTCGCCGGTCTTCGCATCCCTACTGGCCATAGCGGTGTACAAGCTCTACAAGCCTCTCCTCCGGAGGATAAAGTGCCTCAAGAACCTTGAACTCACCCAGAAGTGGCTCGTCTTTCTCGCCTCGGCATTCTCGGCCTTCAACCTCGGCACGAACGAGGTCTCGAACGTTATAGGCCTCGCAAAGGCCGGCGGAATGTCCAACCCGAATGCCTTCCTTGCCCTTGTGATGGCCTTCGGAACGCTCACCTTCAGCTACGAGGTTATGATGACGATAGGAAAGGACATAGCACCCCTTGGTCCTACTTCGGCCTTCTCGAGTCAGTTCGGCGCCTCGATAGCGGTCAGCACCGCGAACCTCTTCGGTCTGCCCGTCAGCTCGGGCCAGGCGATAGTCGGGGCGATAAGCGGGCTGAGCGCCTACAAGGGGGAGCACGTGAACAAAAAGCTCCTCGTGGATATCGTGAAGAGCTGGGTTCGCGCGCCACTCTTCGCCGGAATCCTCGCGTTCCTGCTCATCAAGCTCTTCTCGGCAGGCTTTTAAGGTCGAAGTTGTAGCCTTTGGGAGGTGAGAGCATGGAGTTCAGGTTCGAAGTTAAAGCCAGAGACGCGGCCGGAAGAATAGGAAAGCTCACCGTCAACGGCAAGAGCATCGAAACTCCAGCCATAATGCCGGTCATCAACCCGAAACAGCTCATCGTGACGCCGAAGGAGCTTAAAGAGATGGGCTTTGGAATGATAATCACCAACTCCTACATTATCTACAAGACGCCGGAGCTGAGGGAGAAAGCGCTAAAACTGGGCATTCATAAGCTCCTCGACTACGACGGGATAATCGAGGTTGATTCAGGCAGTTTCCAGCTCATGCGCTACGGCGAGGTTGAGGTTACCAACCGGGAGATAATCGAGTTCCAGGAGAAAATCGGCGTTGATATAGGCACCTTCCTCGACGTTCCGACTCCTCCCGACGCGCCGAGGGAGAAGGCCGAGGAGGACCTGAGGGTAACCCTTGAGCGGGCGAAGGAAGCCGAAAGCATAAAGAACATCGTCATGAACGCTGCTGTCCAAGGGTCCACCTACCCGGACTTAAGAACCTACGCCGCGCGGGAGCTCAGCAAGATGAACTTCGAAATCCATCCGATTGGGGCCGTCGTTCCGCTCATGGAGAGCTACCGCTACCGCGATTTGGTGGATGTTGTGGTGGCTTCCAAGCTCGGTCTAAGACCGGACCGGCCCGTTCACCTCTTCGGCGCTGGCCACCCGATGATTTTTGCCTTAGCGGTGGCTATGGGCGTTGACCTCTTTGACTCGGCAAGCTACGCTTTATACGCTAAAGACGACCGCTACCTGACGCCCGAGGGAACGAAGAGGCTCGAAGAGCTTGAGTACTTCCCCTGCTCATGCCCCGT
>NZ_JAMONU010000115.1 GCF_027066465.1 Thermococcus sp. | reverse complement strand
GATGCTCTGCACGACGGTGAGTATCTCATCGCCCGTTCCAGGCGGAAAGTCAATTATCATAAAATCAAGCTCACCCCACTTAACATCACCAAGGAGCTGTTTGATGGCCTTTGTGACGAGGGCACCGCGCCAGATTATCGGCTGGTCCTCCGGAACGAGGAAGCCCATGCTCATGACCTTGATGGGCGTTATCTGGCCCATGAAGTCGGCCATCGGCGGGAGCATCTCGAAGCGACCGTCCTCCAGCCTCTCCGCCAGAACGTCGGCCTTGTCAACGCCGAGCATCTTTGCAACGTTCGGCCCGTGTATGTCCGCGTCGAGCAGGCCGACGTAGTAGCCCTTCTTCGCAAGCGCGGCCGCGAGGTTCACCGCAACGGTGCTCTTTCCAACGCCACCCTTACCGCTGAGAACCGCTATCTTGTACTTCCACTTCTTCTGCTTCTCCTTTATCCTCTCCGTGAGCGGGTCAGCGCCCAGACCGCTTACGTTGAGGGTTGGAGCCTTAATCGTCATATTGCACCACCGACGGGAATAGTTCGGTGAACTTAAAAACCTTGTCCCAAAAAGGGTAAGATGGGTCAGAATTGTGCAATATTCACTCGGCGTACTTCAACAGTATTTCCTTCAGCTCGAGGGCTTTCATGTAAGTTGGAGACTCCGGATTCCCGAGTATGGCTTCAATTTCCGGGTCGTATTCTTCCACGAGCTCATCGTACGGGATTATCGTTTTTGTCGTGAAATCGTTGAATCCAAGCTCGTCGAGTATCCTCTCGACCTTCTCAATCTGACTTTCCTTCTTTACTTTGTTTATCACGAGGTGGACATACTTAATGCCGAGCTGTCTCGCGAGCTTTGCGGCATCAACCGCCACCTGAACGGAGTTGTAAGTTGGCTCTGTGAGAACAACGGCCTGCTTGAAGCCCTTGGCCAAAGCCCTTCCAAAGTGTTCAAGACCCGCCTGAGTATCCATGAGAATTATCTCACCTTTCCTCAGGTTGATGTACTTAACAACGGCATCAAGGAGAGCGTTTTCAGGACAGAGACAGCCGGCGGCGGCCTGAACAACGCTTCCCATGACGAGGAGCATGACTCCATCGGGCCCAACAACACCGAACCTATCAACCACGTCCCGTACATCTGGGGTCAACGAGAAGTACAGCCCCCAGTTAGTTCCGGGTCGCGCCCCAGTTTTTTCCTCGATGTAGTCAAGGTTCTTGTTGAGAGGAACTATTTTATCCCTGATTTCCTTGGGAACACCGAGTGCGTGTGCAAGGTTCATCTGAGGGTCCTCATCAACTGCTAAAACGCGATAGCCGTCGCGTGCGAGTAGTCTTGCGAGAAGGGCGGTCATTGTGGTCTTACCCACACCACCCTTGCCGGTGATTACAACTCTGAACCCCTCTTCGGGGGCCTGCTTTTTGGTTCGTTCTCGCAACTTTTCAGCTATCTGAAATAGCTTTTTTCGTCTTTCGTCTTCAATCGATTTGAGGGGCTTTCCCATAAGCAACACCAAAAAATTTGAAAAACCCAACGTATAAATGCTTTTAGGTTCGAATTTAGAACTATTGAAGTGGACAAAATTGTAAACTATATGGAACATAATTGAGTATTATTGTCTCCAATTATTCACACGAACATTTTTGTCCAAAGGTGTATAACTAAAAGTTTCAAACCTTAGGATAACTTATCCGTATGACCATTTAGTCATAAGAATTAAATCTCATTATACAAAGATATGGAACTAAAGTGTAACAATTTGAATTACAAATTCACGGTTTTAAGCTGAAACGGAAACCCATTTATATACAAATTTGTTACATAAGCTTCGGTGATTCCTATGCCACCTGATTCAAAGCCCACAATTTTCATAAACCCAGCGAAGTGCATAGGCTGCCGGCACTGTGAAATAGCATGTGCAGTGGAGCACTCACAGAGCAAGGACCTGTTCTCAGCGATATTCGAGAATCCACTACCAAAGCCGAGGATACACGTTCTCCCCATGGGAGCATACAACGTTCCCATGAACTGCCGGCACTGTGAAAACGCACCCTGTATGGAGGTCTGCCCAACAGGGGCAATTTTCAAGGACGAAGATGGCGCCGTTCTCGTCGATGTGGACAAGTGCATCGGTTGCAAGATGTGCGCAATAGTCTGTCCCTTTGGTATCCCAGAGTTCGACGCCCTCACCGGCGTGATGTTCAAGTGCGACATGTGCCCGGACAGAAGGGCAGAGGGACGGCTTCCGGCCTGCGTTGAGGCCTGTAAGACCGGCGCACTTATGTTTGGAACCATAGACGAGGTGGTCTCGCAGGTCAGAAAGGAGACCGCCGAGAAGATAATCAAGCTGAAGGAAGGCGAATACAAGGAGGAATACAACGGTTGGGACCTGTTTAGGTCTTTTCAGGCCGAGGTTATTCGGATTAATGAGGGGGAGTCGAAATGAAGAAGTATAAGGAAGTATCGATAGACCCCACCACCCAGAAGATGTATGAACGCGCCCAAGAACTGGGCATTGAAACCGTCTGGGAGAGGCTCGAGAAACAGCAACCCCAGTGCGGTTACGGTCTGCTTGGAATCTGCTGTAGGAACTGTATGATGGGACCGTGTAGGATTAACCCCTTCGGCGGAGAGCCCAAGAGAGGCGTCTGCGGTGCCGACGCCGATACAATCGTTGCCAGAAACCTCCTCAGAATGATAGCGGCCGGTGCAGCTGCACACAGCGACCACGGGAGGCACGTTGCTTTAACTCTCCTCGTCGCGGCTGAGATGGCTGAGAAATTCAAGAAGGAAGGAAAGCCCGTCCTTGAGCTCGACAACATGGCCTCGAACACCCTGCCCTACCAGGTTAGAGACCCCGAGAAGCTCAAGGCGGTTGCAAAGAGGCTCGGAATCGAAACCGAGGGCAAGAGCATAAGGGAGCTCGCCAAGGAAGTAGCAGAGGTAGCTCTCAGGGACTTCGGAAAGCAGGACGAGGAACCGTTGGAATTTCTCAAGGCATACCTCAACCCGAAGACCTACGAGATGCTTGAAAAAGCCGCCGAAAAGGCCGGGATGCCGTGGTTTGAGAAGGGCGTCCTCCCGAGGAGCATAGACAGGGAGATAGTTGAGAGCCTCCACAGGACACACATCGGAACCGACCACGACCCGGTGAGCATACTCCTCCACGGACTCAAGACGGCCCTCGGCGACGCCTGGGGTGGCTCGCTCATAGCAACTGAACTCCAGGACGTCCTCTTCGGCACGCCGAAGGTTATAAAGGCCGAGGCCAACCTCGGCGTCCTGAAGGAGGACTACGTCAACATAGTCGTCCACGGCCACGAGCCTGTTCTCTCGGAGAAGATAGTCGAGGCGGCCCAGGACCCCGAGCTAATAGAGCTCGCCCAGAAGCTTGGAGCCAAGGGCATAAACGTCGTCGGAATGTGCTGTACCGGCCTTGAGGTCCTCATGAGGCACGGAATTCCGATAGCGGGCAACTTCCTCCAGCAGGAGATGGCCATCGTTACAGGTGCCGTCGAGGCAATGGTCGTTGACGTGCAGTGCATAATGCCCGCAACGGTCGACGTCGCAAGGTGCTTCCACACCAAGATAATAGACACGAGCCCGATAGCGACTTTCCCAGGGGCAATTCACATCAAGTTCGACGAGAGGAGGGCCGACGAGATAGCGAAGGAAATCGTTAGAACGGCAGTTGAGAACTTCCCGAACAGGTCGAAGCAGAGGGTCGAGATACCGAAGGAGAAGATGTCGGGCTACGTCGGCTTCAGCGTCGAGGCCATACTCGAGCACTTCGGAGGCTCCCTCAAGCCCATCGAGGAAGCCATCGTTGAGGGCAAGATAAAGGGCGTCGCCGGCCTCGTCGGCTGTAACAACCCGAAGGTGAAGCAGGACCACAACCACATAAAGATAGCCAACGAGCTCATGAAGAGGGACGTCCTCCTCATTGGAACGGGCTGCTGGGCCACCGCGGCGATGAAGTACGGCATCTTCCTGCCCGAGTACGCAGACACAGAGAACGTCGGGCCCGGCCTGAGGGAGTTCGCCAAGGAGTGGGGCATTCCCCCGGCGCTCAACATGGGCTCGTGCGTTGACTGTACGAGAATGCTCGTCTTGGCTGACCTCATAGCGAGGGACTTCAACGTGCCCATCTCGGCACTGCCGGTCGTTGGTTCGGCCCCTGAGGCAATGACCGAGAAGGCGGTCTCAATAGGAACCTACTTCGTCGCCAGCGGAATAACAACTCACCTTGGCGTCGTTCCGCCGGTTCTCGGCGGGCCCAAGGTCGTGAAGATTCTCACACAGGACCTCTACGACATCGTTGGAGCGGCCTTCATAGTGGAGCCAGACCCGTACAAGGCGGCAAAGCTGATGTACGAGCACATCATGAAGAAGAGGAAAGAGCTTGGAATTTGATTTCTCCTTTCTTCACTCTTTTTGAGGTGATACCATGGAGGAGGAATTCGAGGGGGTTAAAGCCGACGCCTGCATCGGCTGTGGACTCTGCGCTCAGGTGTGTCCACACAACGCGATATTCGTTATGGATAACGATAAACGGGTCGTTTCCTTCCATCCCGAGCTCTGCAAAGAGTGCAACTACGAGTGCAACAGCATCTGTCCCACTCAGGCAATCAAGGGAAAGCCCACTAGAATTGACCTTGAATTTGAATACGCCCACTGTCAGGTCTGCGGTAAAAAGCTCGACTACACGGTCAAGACCGCGGAGTTTCTTTATCGCAAACTCGGAAAGTTCTACGATTACCCAGAGATTGTGTTCATGTGCGACAGGTGCAAGCACGAGCGCGTTAAGGAGTTCCCGAGCGAGTACCTGAAGTTCTTCGGGGGGATGCTCAAATGAGGGGCATGAAGTTTTCGTTTCTCTGCAGGAGCAAACCGGAGAAAACCGGCAAACGGGTGGCGATAATCGGGGCCGGCCCCGCGGGATTGACGGCCGCCGGTTACCTCGTCTGTAAGGGTCATGACGTTGATATCTACGATAAAATGCCGGAACCCGGCGGGCTCATGCTCTTCGTTATCCCGGAGTTCAGGATTCCGGTTGAGAGGGTTCGCCTCGGAGCTAAAGAGCTTGAGGAAGAGTTTGAGGTAACATACTATCCAAAAACGAAGGTCATGGAAGGTGAGAGACAGGACGAGGGCGACGAGTTCTACGAAAGGGTGGTTAGGCTGAGCGAGCTGAAGGAAAAATACGACGCCGTGCTCATAGCGACGGGGATATGGAACGTTAGGAGGATAGGAATTCCCGGAGACGACCTCGAGGGCATAATCTCGCCTCTCGAGCTCCTCTTCTGGATAAAGGGGCACGAGCTCGGCTACGTTCCAAAGGAGAAGGTTCCCGATTTAAAGGGCAAGAAGGTCGGCATCATAGGAGCCGGTTTGACGGCGGTCGACGTAGCCTTCGAGTGCAACCGCCTCGGAGCCGAGGTTGAGATATTTTACCGCAGGACGATAAGAGAGGCTCCGGCGGGAGCCTACGAGATAAACATTTTGAGAAACAGGGGAGTTAAATGGTTCGAGCTCGTAACACCGAAGCGCGTTATAGGTGAGAACGGCAGGGTTAAAGCCATCGAGCTCCTGAGGACGAGGCTCGGAGAGCCCGACGAAACGGGAAGGAGGAGACCAATTCCCATTCCCGGCTCAGAGTTTCAGGTCGAGCTGGACTATCTCGTCTTCGCCATAGGAATGGTTTCAACTCCACCGGTTAACGGGTCATACCTCGCCACTGACAGAAGGGGAAGGATAGTCGTGGATTCGAGGCACATGACGAGCGTCGAGGGAATCTTCGCGGCCGGCGACGTCGTCAACGGCCCGACGAAAGTCGGCAGGGCCATAAAGGACGGCCTGTACACGGCGGTTTCAATAGACAAATGGCTCAGGGGGGAGCTCTGATGGAGCGGAAGTACCTCTACCTCGACTACCTCACCTGCATCGGCTGTGAGACCTGTGAAACCGTCTGTGCATTCATTCACGATGGCAATCCCAACATCAGGATTTACGTGACCGAGAACAAGCAGTACGTCCCGATAAACTGCAAGCACTGCGACGATGCTCCCTGTCTCAGGGTCTGCCCCACCCACGCGATATACCGCGACGAGGACGGTGCAGTTAGAATCCACGAGGAGAAGTGCATCGGTTGTCTAGCCTGCCTGCAGGTCTGCCCCTACGGCGTTCCATTCTACAGCCTCAAGGTGAAGGCGATAACCAAGTGCGATATGTGCGCCGACAGACGCGAGGAGGGACTCGAGCCGGCCTGCGCCCTTATGTGCCCGGCAGAGGCGATTCAGTACGGCCCGCTTGAGATTGTCCTCGAACTCGTTAAGGAGAGGCGCGCCAAGAACATTCCGGAGCACCAGCGCGAGCTAAGCGACGAGGAGCTGGAGAGGAGCGTTATTTCCGGCTACTCCGTTCTCTGACACCTTTTTGTTTAGGTGGTGCGAAAATGGAAAGGATAGAACTAAAGGACGTTATCGGAAATGCAAGGAGAGTAGTCCTGTGGGGGATAGGAAACGAAAAGCGGGGCGACTACGGCTTTGGGGCCTACCTTGCCGAGGCCCTTATGATAGCCATTAGAAACCCGAACTTCCTCGTCCTCAACTGCAGGGAGGTTCCGGAGAGCCAGGCCGGAGTTACGGTCAGGTTCGCCCCGGAGCTTCTTATCATCGCTGTCTCCCTCGAGCTCGGTGAGGAACCGGGAAAGCTCGTCGTTGCCGAGCCCTGGGAGGCCATTGAAGACGTTCCCGAGGAGTTCAGGCCGCAACTTGAGGTCACTCTGAGGCACGTGAGCGAGCTCTTACCCGACACGAGGGTATTAATCCTCGGCTGTCAACCTGAGAATTGGAAAATGATAACTAAAAAAATTAAAAGGTGTATATATGGGTTAACCTTAACTTTTAAAGAGTTCTTTGATTAAGTTTTAGCCTTACATTAACTAACTAATACTTAACGCTTGACTCAAGGGCGTCGAGGACAACCGTGAAGTGGAGGTAGTACTCCTCGGCGAGCCTTCTGAGCTGAACTTCGTCGTCCCCAGTCAGCTCGTCCCGCTTTGATATGTAGTCCTCAACGGCCCTGTATATGACCCCCTCCGCCTCCTCCCTGACCTTGTGGAGGTTCTTGAAGAATGAGTACAGGTCTTCAAACCTGAACTCGAAGATTGCCAGCGAGCCGGCTCCTATGAACTCTATCCGATAGCAACAGCCGTCGGCTTTCCCCTCATCGAGGGGGAGGTCGAGCCTCGTCGTGTAGGAGCGGTTGAGCTTTCTGGCCACGAGGCGGACCATCTTCGAGACCTTCTGGTGGAGGAGAATCCTGTTGGACAGCTCAAGGGCCTCGACGTGCAGCTCCTCCAGCTCTTTCTTGAGCTTTTCCCTCTCGTTGAGGGCGTTCATGAGCTTAACACTGACATCCTCGAGTATCTGCCCCTTGTTCTCGCCTTCGACTTCGAACTTCCACTTCATGGTATCACCTCCAGCCTCCTGAGGGCCTTTTCAACGTCTATGGTCCTCTCGATGTCCTCAACCTGCTCAACCGTTTTTCTGAGTGCCTCTATGAGCCTCTTGTAGTGGTCAATCTCGCTCCCCCCTTCTTCCCCGAGCTGTCTGTTGAGCATCATCCTGAAGACGTCGTCCTTTTCAACGAATGAGAGCGCCTTCTTTATTTTCTCCAGAAGCTCCTCTATCCCCTTTTCTTCAACCTCGACCCTGACGACAACGGCCATTATACCACCCCAACAATAATTAGAAGCGCCAAATAAAAAACTATTTTTGGTTCAGTCCTGCAAAATTCAGAAAAGAGGGGTAAAAATCACTCCCCGGGCTTGGGGAGGTAGACTTCAACACCGAGAACCTTCCACATGGCCTTAATCTGGTTCCTGAGCTCATCTATTGCTTCCGGCCTCTTGAAGAGGTGCTTGAACCTGCCCTGTAACTTAAGGTACTCCTCGATGGGCTTCTTGAACTCGATGGCAACTACCCTTCCGCCCTCGCGCTTGACCTTGGCACCTCCTCCGGGGCTCTGTATCTTGATGTTGTGGAAGTCACCGTTCTCAATCTCGAAGAGCGGCCATACACCGGTCTCGATTGCTAAGCGGGCTATCTCGACGCCCTTCTCGAGCGGGCTCTTCCATCCGGTCGGGCAGGTGCAGTGCATCTGAATGAAAGCAGGTCCATCGAGCTTCGCCGCTTTCTTGACCTTTCTGACAAGGTCAAAGGGATTTCCAATGCTCGCGGTCGCGGCGTACGGTATCATATGGGCTGCAGCTATAAGGGCGACCCACTTCTTGGGCTTGTCCTCACCGATGGAGTACTTGCCGGGTGGTGAGGTGGTCGTCCAGGCTCCGTAGGGGGTTGAGCTTGAGCGCTGAATTCCAGTGTTCATGTAAGCCTCGTTGTCGTACATGACGTAAACCACGTTGTGCCAGCGCTCGAGCATGCCGCTCAAGGCCTGAAGACCGATGTCAGCGGTTCCGCCGTCTCCACCGAAGGCCAGTATCTTGCCCTTGATTCCCTTCTTCTTCCATGCAGCATCGATACCGCTCGCGGCAGCCGCTGCGTTCTCAAAGGCCACGTGTAACCACGGAACCTTCCAGGCGGTGTAGGGGAACACCGCCGAGACGACCTCCATACACCCGGTCGCGTGGGCTATGGCGAACGCATCCGGGTCGCCGTACTTCTCCTCCATGGCCTCGCTAAAGGCCTTAGTAACGAGTTTCATTCCGGTTGCACAGCCACAGCCGGCACAGGCGGCGTGACCGGGCGCCCAATACTCGCGAGTCGTGATTGGGGGCTTCCTAACGGCCATCTCCATCACCTCACAGAATCTCCTTCCTGAGTCCAATCCAGCTTACCTCGGGATACTCCTCACCGGCAAGGGCCTTCTGGGCAATCGCGAGGGCCTCATCAAGCTGGCCAAAGGTTACGTCCCTGCCGCCGAGTCCGACTATGAAGTCCACGAGCTTCGGCCTCTCGTCGAGGTTGACGAGGGCCCTGCTGAAGTCCTGGAAGAGCGCACCGCCGATGCTGTAGGTAACGTTCTTCTCGAGGAGCGCTATCACCTTGGCCTTCTTGGCAAGCTCCCTGACCTCTTCAACCGGGAACGGCCTGTAAACCGTGAGCTTCGCAGCCCCAACCTTGACGCCCTTCTTCCTCATCCTGTCCACGTACTCCTTGACGGTTCCTGCGAGCGAACCCATGGTGACGAGTATTATGTCCGCATCCTCTGTCCTGTACTCCTCAACCTTCTGGTACTTCCTGCCAAAGCGCTTCTCGAACTCGGCAAAGACTTCGTCTATGACCTTCTTGGCGTTCTCGTTGGCCTGCCAGACGCCATAGCGAGCTTCCATGTAGTGGGCAGGGAAGCCGAGGGCACCCTGGGTTATGGGCCTCTTCGGGTCTATGTAGGCGTGCTTCGGCTCGTATTCGCCGAGGAACTCGTCAACTACCTCCTGGTCCGGAATCTCAACTGGTTCAACCGTGTGGGTCAGGATGAACGCGTCGAAGCCGACCATCGCCGGCAGGAGAACCCTCTCGTCCTCGGCGACCTTGTAGGCTATGAGGATTAAATCGAGGGCCTCCTGGTTGTTCTCGGCGTAGAACTGCATCCAGCCGGTGTCGCGCTCGCTTATACTGTCCTGCCAATCGTTCCAGATGTTAATCGGCGAGCTGAGTGCGCGGTTTCCGATTGCCATGACTATCGGAAGGCGCATTCCTGAGGCTATGTAGAGTATCTCGTGCATCAAAGCCAGACCCTGAGAGGCTGTGGCAGTGAATACCCTGACTCCCGCCGCTGAGGCACCGACACAGGCGGAAATTGCTGAGTGCTCGCTCTCGACCTTGATGAACTCCGCATCGAGCTCGCCGTTGGCGACGAACTCGCTGATTTTCTCC
>NZ_JAMONU010000114.1 GCF_027066465.1 Thermococcus sp. | reverse complement strand
CGGCTTCCCATCGTAAACGCTAGCGGGTTGAGTGTGAAGAACATGGCTGCAATCGCTCCTCTGATTTCGCCGCCAAAGAGTTCCTTGGTCAGCAGGTATACTACGACTGCGGTAAGCCCAAAGAAGAGAACCGAGACGAGTCTTGCGGCCTCTAACTGACTCAGGGGAGCGTGAATAAAGTGGTAGAACAGGGAGAGCGTATAGGGGTAAACCGGCGGTCTGTACATCATGTAAACTCCCTGGTAGGTGAAGTTGGTGGGGTTGGCGACTAGGTTTCTCGCTATGTCGATGTAGAGGGCACCGTCGTAGGTAAGGGTGTTCCATGGCGGAAACGTTGCAAGCTGTAGTGCAACGGCCGATAGGAAAACCATAAGCGGGACGAGCTTACCTCTCACTTTCATCACCTTCCCCCCTTGAGAGGTATGCCAGGTAAAAAAGCGTTGCCAAGAACGTTCCCTCAACCCCTATGTCCAGCATCAGGGTTCCAACGGTGAGGGCAAAGGCGCCGGTGAAGGGGTTTTTTGAGGCCTTCCTGAGAAGCGTCCCTATGAGAAGGGCCTCCAAAAGTCCGAAAATCCCAAAGTCGTAGGCAGGCTCCCCTATGAGCGTGTAAGTGTATCCTATTTCCTTCCCGAAGAGCCTCCCGACGTAGTACGTTGGGTTGTCCATGAAGAGAAGCCTGTGCCTGCCGAGGGGCATTCCCATCTGGAAAAGCCTCTCGTAAACCGTGTAGGAGCTTGCGGGCCTGTAGAGAAGGCTTCCCAAAAACCCGAGCTTCCACACCGAGTATCCCCTAACCGTGGCGCTGTACCTCGCGAGGAAAACTATCAGGAGTAGCAACGCGACGATGGGGAGAACTTTTCTAAGGTAGGGTCTTTTGGTTTTTGCACTCCGGTAGAGAACCCCCATCAGGTACGCAACGGCAACGCCCACTCCAATCGTCCTTGAGGTTCCGGCTACCGCTATCCCCTCCCCAACGATGAAGGGAATGAGCGAGGGCTTCGCTGCGACGGCTCCCACCGTTATGTAGCCGGCCGCTAGGTAGAGGTAGCGCACCCAGGTGAACCTCAGGCTGGGGTTGAGGAGGGGGACCCCACCCAGTACAGAGGCTATAATAACGAGTGCAATCGAAACAACCACAGCGGGAGCGACGCCCCTCTCAAGGGCGTTGTTGTCCATTAGGAACTTGAGCAATGCCAGTGCGGCGAGACCGCCGAGGAGGTAGGGCCAGCCCAGAACGACCAGCAGGACGGTTCCAGCGGCGAAAAAAATCCATGAAGAAACCCTTATTTCAATCTTGAGTCCTGCGAAAAGCAGGAGGAGGAACGTCAGGGCGTAAACGAGGGGGAGGGGCTTAATTCCCCCAAGGAAGCTGGAGTAGACGATTTTTCCAACAAGAGCCGCCGAGAAGTAAAGGATTACGAAAGCCACAAACAGCCGTTCGGGCCTCATCGTCCCCTCACTCCCCTCCACCCCCGGTAGAGGATGTAAGCCCCGATGAGGAACAGCGCGTAAACTGGAAGGTCGAGGATTCCGGTTTCAACGCCAACAATTCCGTAGGCGAGGGTTGAGTAGTAGATTGCCTTCGTTATGGGATGTCTCGCCTTTAAAATCATCCCGTAGTAGAGTCCGAGCAGGAACCCCTCGATGAGGGCAAAGACCCCGAAGTCAAGGTACATTCCGCCGAGGAGAGTCGGTGTAATGGTTGCCCCCGTGTGGACGTAGAGGAACTTCGCGACAAGCCCCCTTGGGGAATAGCCCCCTTTGAAGTAGGAGGTCACCCCCGCCCACTGGAGAGCTCCCCTGTAAGTTCCGTCCCAGTTGCCCCTCCAGACTATGACGTCGAGGACAGAGACCGTGCTCTGAAACCTCACCCAGAGGCTTGACAGACCGTTGCCCCTGAGGTACGTCACGGCACCGAGGAGAAGCGCCCCCACTCCAAACAGGCCTGCCAACTTTACCCGCGAGAGCCTCCCCCTTTCGCGGGCCTCCTCGTAGTAGGCAAAGGCCATGGCGAGAACCGATACCAGTATTGGGGTTCTGTAGGCGTACAGTGAAACGGCCAGGGGGTAGAGCAGGGCGTATCTCTTTTTCTTCATGAACAGATACGTCGAGGATGGAACCCCGAGAAAATACGTCAGTGCCGTCAGCCTCGGGTTTAGGTGGGTTCTAATGGCCGGCTCCAGGAGGGGCACCTTTCTGAGGAGGGCTATCTGAAGTAGGATTATGCCTATGGCTATCCAGAAGGCCCAGTTGATATATTCCTCTTGTATATCTAGTCCTAAGTCCCTCCACTCTATCTCGCTTCCCTTCTTTATTCCCCACAGGATGAAGAGAGCGAAGGCCGTGCTCACCGCTATCGTCTTTGGTTCAGCTAGTCCAACGGCGACGTACGTTATGAAGAGGATAGGAATTAGAACCGGCAGTCTCATGAAGTTCTCACCTCAAGGAGCGTCAGCTTCATGTTCCTCTCGTCGGAATTAACGTAGAGGAGGCCATAGGTGTAGACCTTGTAGTCCTTCAGGTAATGTATGAGATACTGGACGGGGACCATGCTGGCGGTTATCACTGCTCCGTTCGACGTGAGCTGGTTTATGGTTATCGAGCCGTACGTCTTGTAGTCTGCCTGATACTTCAGCATGCCTATTAGAATCGGCGTGACGTTGCCCTCTATGTAGATTTTTCCCGAGTACCTCACCGAGTAGAACTGGTCGGGTATCAATGAACCGAAGACCTCCGAGCCCGTTCCGAGCTTCGGCGGAACCTCATAGAGAAACACTTTCCCGTGGTAGATTATCCTTATGAGCTTGGCTTTTATCTGCTCCCTCGTCGCTTCGGGGCCCCCTACGGTGTAGGTGGTGCCGTTAACGATTATTGAGATCGTGGAACCCCTAACGCTGAGGAGCGTCCCCGTTATGGTCTGTCCGCTAACGGTTTTAACTACTATCGTAACGTTAAATCCCCTCACGAGCAGGCCATATGCTTTGTTGGCGGCCTCGTATATCTCACCGCCCTGATAGTGCTGAACTTCGGAGTTTACAAGCAGGCCGATGAGAGCTATAACAACAATTAGGATGCCCAGTTTTTTAACTTCCATGTAGCCACCACCCGGCCTCATGCCCTAACGGTGTCATGTTAAAAAATCTTTGTATGAAATCTTATTGAACAAATCTGCCTAGTTCGGTTCTCAAACGAACCCTACAAATCTTGTAAGTTCATTCTAGTCGAAATATTTATATCTAATGCCCCTTTAGCTACTATGCTACACACCAATAGGGAGGTGTCCTGATGAATCGGAAGGCTGCAAGCCTGATAATCGTCGTGGTTATGGTGCTGTCCCTAGTGCCAGCACTTCTCCCACCGACAACAGCGACCTCAGCGGTTGCTCAAAACAGCCCCCCAAGGCCGTCCATCTCCGTCGAGAGGGTATCTTCACCCACCCAGAACGCCGGTTCTGGAATTGTAAGCAGTACTCTAAAGGACTTAGTTAAGTTGGTTTATGAGAGATACCCGAACCAAGGAATATGGGTTCCCTTCAAGGTCGTTTCCGCGGTTCCAGTAAAAATTCAGCATCCCGGCATTAGGGTTGTGGGCAGTTCTGAGATAGCGGGCGACTACGTTTACCTTGTGATGCTCAAGTCCTCCCCGACGGCGGTAGGGGTTCTCGACAAAATAGCCCAGATACCTGGAGTTCTCGAGGTATCCCCTCTGAGCGATGTTAAGCCGCTTGTGGCGATGCTCAGCGAGACCTCCAAGCCCACGGTAGCTGACTACATGAAGGTTCTCTCAACATCCTTCAAGGGCAAGCTCCTCCCCGGCATGGATTTTGTCTACAAAACGGAACTCAGAACTCCAACGACCCTCAACGGATTCAAGGTGCTCTCCTTCAGGGAGCTGGCACCCAGCCTCGCCAAGGTAAGCCCTGAGGTCATGGCTTCCTACCTAGAAGCTAAGGAGAAGGCGAGCAGATTCGTCGGTGAGAACTACCCCGTGCCCAAGCCCAACGACATATTCTCGACCATCGACGTCGGCGCCCTTAAGGCGTGGAGCAAATACGGGATAACCGGTGAAGGAATTCACGTCGCCGTTATAGACAGCGGTGTTGACTTCGGAAACCCTGACTTAAGCGATACCTACGCCGTTGAAACAAACCCGAACTCCCCGTACTACGGCTGGCCGATAGCCTTTGACAGTGCCTCGATGCTTGAGTACCTCCTCTTTGGTGGAGCGTTCCCCAACCTGTTTAAGTATCCTCTTTACTGGCCTTGGTACTCGAACACCAGCCTGTTCACGGGGATTCCAATGCTCTTCAGGTTCCCGTACGTCCTCGGTTACCGCGGAACAAACTTCACGGTTGCCTTCTCGGGAATGAGCCTTGCCAACATACCCAACACCACCGCAAGGGCCGAGCTTATAAACGAGGTTCTCCAGTACCTCTTCAACGGAACCCCGACCGGTCGGATACTCCTCGTTGATGACGACAACGGCCCGGACAACAACGGAACCCTCTGGTATGACTTCGACAGCTACTACACCTCTGCCCTCGACCTGCTCGGCTACAACTACACGCTCTACCGCGTTGTTAATAACGACAGGCCCAACTACACCGTTCTAAAGAACTACTCGGCGGTCATATGGTTCACGGGAATGAACAACGAGAGCTTCACAGCCGAACAGCTCGGGAACATAAGCGAGTACCTTGACAGCGGAGGAAAGCTGTTCCTAATCAGCACGAACTTCCTCGACACGAATGGATTCTACATACCGGCAAACTACACCTGGCTCATCAACCAGACGAACGTTACCGCCCCTCCAACTGGCAACTACACCTTCTACTCAGTTACAATAAACTCCACGGTTGATAAGTTCGTCGTCAACACGACGGCAGCCAACGCGTCCCTTGACGTAGACCTTTACGTCCTCTACAACGGCAGTATTGTCGGGATCTCTGCAAGATGGGGCCCCAACGAGAGCGTGGTCATAAACAACCCGCAGCCCGGCCAGTATTTAATCGTGGTCTACAGCTACGACAATCCTGGCAACCTTACGTACAACATCGTTGCCTACACCGTCAAATATGGAACTCCCCAGCAGACCGACTTCAACAAGAACTACCTCCACGTTTCAAACTCGACCTACTACCTCCTCAACCTTGGAATACCGAGCGTTGGCATGGACAGTGCCGGAACGTTCAGGGTCGAGGCCGTGAACAGGGGTGCCGTTAACGTAACCGAAGGCTACATAGGAATTCCGTACTACTACCTCGACCCCTCGACGACGGACTTCCAGGCCGACCCAACGATACCCGGTGCGAACGCAACGGTGCTGACCTTCGGCTACATGGCCCTTCCAGTGAACTTCAGCCGCGGAATCCTCATGACGAGGTTGCCCCTCAACCTCAACCTCACGCTCCCCTTCGAGGGTCCGGTGCACATAGGCATGCACCCTGACCTTGCGTTGGCAGTGATAAACACTCCGCCCGACTCCTACTACATAAACCCTGCCTTTGTGCTGGTCGTTGACTCGAACGGCGACGGAACCTACGATAAGGTCTACGTTGACCTCACCACCGACTGGGGCAACCTGGTGGACTTCAACGAGGACAGCGGCCACACCAAGGCCAACCCCGTGGTTGCGTGGGACCTGTTCAAGACGACGTTCGTTCCAGGAAAGGGAGCTGTGGACGTTCCCGGTAAGGACGGATACGCCGACATCTCCGGAGGACTGATTTACTTCATAGCCGACGGCAAGACCCCGATACCGTACTCCACCGTTGTGGCCCAGCGCTGGGGACTCCCGCTCAGGATTCCGGGCAACGGAGGACTGGTTGCCTTCATGATTGGAAGCGTCTTCGCCGGGGGACTCGAACACGGAACCCTCTGTGCAGCGGCCATAGCGGCGCAGGGCAGGACCGTTGGGCCGGAGGGACTCGCCGAGCTGACCAACACAACACCGAACTTCTTCTATCCCGTCGTTGGAGATGCTATAAACGCCAGGATAATAGCTGAGGGAGACCTCTACACGATGATGTCAAACTGGCTCGACCTGATGTACTTCGCCACCGAGGGCTACGACGGCGTCCCGGGAACCGGAGATGAGGCGCAGATAACCAGCAACAGCTACGGAATGGACCTCATGTACGTCTACGACAGGGGCTTCAACTTTGAGGACAGGTTCCTCAAGCTACTCAGCCTCGAGAGGCCCTTCACGGTGCACTTCTTTGCGGCCGGCAATGAGGGACCCGGCTACGGAACCGACTCGAGCAACGGTGCCTCTCCGGGTGTCATAACGGTCGGTGCCGCCACCGAATTCGGCTACCGCGTTGCCCTCGGCTGGAACGCAGTTGACGAGCACGGGGATGTTGCGGACTTCTCAAGCAGGGGTCCAAACGCCCTTGGACAGGTCAAGCCCGACATACTGGCCACAGGCGAGTTCGCTCTTGGCAGCACGACCCTCAACATGCAGGCATGGAGGAGCACTCCGATAATCGGTGGGGTGTTCGCCAACGAGGTATGGGCCGGAACCAGCCTTGCAACGCCGACCGCCGCGGGTGTTGGAGCGCTCGTCGCAGAGGCGTTCTACATGGCTCATGGGAGGTATCCAACCCTCCAGGAGATGAGGAGCATACTCATGTCCGCGGCGGAGAACACCTACAACGACGTCTTTGAGCAGGGAGCGGGTTACATAAACGCCACCAAAGCCGTTGAAATCGCCCTTGGAATCGGCGGAATAGAGGCCTCACCGAGCAAGTGGCAGGCGGGAGCGGAATACGACACCTTCCCAGGCGTCCTCTATCCGGGAGAAAGCGCCGCCGGAACCTTCACGCTGACAAACTACTACAACACCTCAGTTACCGTTAACATAACTCCCGGCGTCGTTGAGAGCATAGGTAGGGTTGAAATTCCGATATACAACGTAAGCTCAAACTTCACCTCTTGGCCGTTCCTCAACATAACGGGCCTCATCCCGAACGGAACGCAGCTCATGAAGGTTACGGTCTATCCAACTGCATCAAGCGGTAGCGTTGCCATGCTCGTCAGGGTCTACGGGGACTACGGACTCATACAACAGGGAGGAACCGGTGAGACGGTATGGTTCACTGTTAAGGAGCCTCTCGAAAGGTCTCCTGATGTTTACCTCCAGGTCAGGCAGTACGGAACCGGAACGTTCAACGGCACGATAGTCCTTCAGTTCTACAGGATAAGCCCGTGGAAGTTGGTAAACGTCACCCCCGAGACCATCCAGATACCCGCTAAGTCCTCCGTCCAGTTCAAGGCAACAGTTACGGTGCCGGAGAACGCATCCTACGGAATCTATGAGGGCGCCATATACGTTGACTATCCAAACGGAACCGTTACCATACCCGTCAGCATAGTCGTGGGCTCACCGGAGGCGGACTTTACGTTTGGAGGGGTTGGCAGTGCAGGCGGTCTCTACGACAACGCCAACCTCTACAGCGGCCAGGGCTACGGTGACTGGAGGCTGTTCTACTTCAACGTCTCCCAGGAGAACGCCACCAACGGCTTCATCGTCAGCAAGGTAATCTGGAACGACTGGGCACCCGTCTACCAGACCATACTCCAGCCCTACGTGGACGGTTTCAGCATGAACATGCCGGGCATCTTCGGACCGTACACGCTCAGAACGACGAAGGAGCTTGGTGACATAACGTTCTCGGGAACGGGGCTTGAGAACATACTCGTGTCAAAGGCCGTTCCGGGTCTCAACGCCCTGTGGGTCTTCGCACCCTACGGCGGAACCAAGCCCGCGATAAACTTCGTTGGACACGTCGGAATCATGAAGCTCTCACCACAGCAGTGGACCGAGGTCAGGAGCCTAACCTCAAGCAAGACCTTCAGCCTCTACATGCCGGAGTGGCTTGGAACTCCGGTTGTCCACGCCTACGGATTTGGAGCTCCCATAGAGTACCTCAACCAGCTCGCCCCGAACACCAGTTACTCCAACTTTTACACCGTCAACGTAACCAACACAACAACACTCCTCGACGTCTGGACCGAGAGCGTCTGGGACACCATAGCGGGTCTCGACATTGACCTCTACGTGTACTACAATGACAACGGAACATGGGAGCTTGTTGGCTCATCAACGAGCCCCACTGCGGACGAGCACGTTGTGTTATACAACCCGAGGCCGGGGCAGTACATAATTGAGGTCTACTCATGGGAGAACCCCGCACCGGGACAAGCGACATACAACCTGTACGTTACCCTTATGGACAGCGAACTCACGGCAACGGCGGTTCCCCAGGACAACGGACACTATAAGGTGGTCGCCAGCTACGCCCTCACGGAGTCCCAGCTCAAGGGAACCGAGCCGCTCTACGGTCTCATAACGATAGGCGTTCCCGAGGACCCGGAGCTCCTTACAATACCGGTTAAGCTCCTGCCGGCTTCCCCGATAGCAATGAAGGCCGACGTGGATGTCATTGGAACAACCATAAACGGCACCTTTGACCTCGGTGGACAGCTTACGTTCACTGCCTTTGTTGTGAACAACGGGCCCTTCAACGCCTCAAACGTTACCATCATGGTCTATGAAAACGGAAGACCCACGACGCTCTCCACTACGATTCCGGTCATGAAGCCCTTCGAGGTCTACAGGATAAAGGTCACGGTGCCACTCCTCACGCCGGGACTCAAGACCTTCACCCTCAGGGCGCAGACCCTCGATGATGTTGACCTTGCCAACAGTCAGGTTTCGGTGTTCGTTAAGCCCGTCATTCCAGAGCAGTTCAACGCAACCTACGACCTCATCTCGGGGGTTTCAGGTGTCAGCGTCGAGAGGTTCGTCAGCCTCAACGGAAGGTACGTCATGACAATCGACGGACCGCACGGGGCAGAGGCGGTTGCCGTCTTCAAGCTTCCGTCAACGACAACGAGCTACGCGGTCCTGCCGGTCAGCAACATAGATATACTCAAGGTATGGACCGAGAACACCACCGACGGAATACTGCTCTACGTTAAGGTGAAGCTACACTCGCCGGGAACCCTTGCGGTTGACTACACGACACCGTCCACCCTCAACCAGATGCTCGTGATGCTCAGCTACATGTACTACCACAACTACGTCAGGTACAACCAGACGTTCACCGAGCTTTACGCCAACGCTTCCGCGATGGGTGTCAGCAACGAGACGCTTGCCCTCGCCGAAGCCCTCTACCAGAACGCCACCATGGAGTTCCAGAAGGTAATGGAGATTTCAAACGGCAACCTCTGGGGAAGCCTTGGAGACTTCAGAGTATTCATACACCTCCGCCTGGCCTACGTGGACATCAAGAAGGCGGTAACAATACTCGAAGAGGCCATAGCGAAGGTCCAGGGTTCCTGAGCTTAGGTTTTTAACCCCTCTTTCCCCTTTTCTCCCGGTGGTGAAATGATATACGTCAAAGTTTATCGCGTTCAGGGAGAAGTCCTTCTCGCGGCATGCGACGAGGAACTGCTGGGAAAAACTTTCAGGGAAGGCGAGCTTAAGCTTGAGGTCAAGGAGCGCTTTTACAGAGGGGAACTCGTGGAGGAGGACAGACTGGAGGAGCTGCTCGAGGAAGCGACGATAGCGAACCTTACGGGTGAGCGGTGCGTCTCGAAGGCGATAGAACTCGGCTACGTTAACCCCGAAAGGGTCCTGAGGATTCAGGGGGTTCCCCACGCCCAGATGGCAAAGATGTTCTTCTGACTGTTCACGTTTTTAAGCGAAACCTCCAACTTCAGTGGGGTGAGAGCATGGAGAGGTTCTGCTATCGGTGCGGAATTAGCGAGAAGGAAGGCGGGCCGCTAATCGATGGACTGTGCCAAATCTGCTACCTCAAAGAGAATCCCGTTCTGCTGATTCCGGACGAGGTGAACACGGAGCTGTGCCAGAACTGTGGTAGCTACAAGAGGAGAGGGGTCTGGGTCGACCCAAAGAGCTACGAGCTT
>NZ_JAMONU010000113.1 GCF_027066465.1 Thermococcus sp. | reverse complement strand
CTCATAGCTCTGGCGCTCATGGTTGCTGGAGTAAGGCTCCCCGCTGAAATCATTGAACCGATAAAAACAGTCGGCTGGCTCAGCATACCTCTCCTCCTGATTTACTTCGGCTCGAGGATAACGCTGAGGGCCTTTGAGGTGAGAAAGCTCCTGGAGGTTGGAGCCTTCAGGATTGCGATTCCTTTCGTCTTCGTCTTCCTCACCCTCCGCTGGGCGAAGCCGGAGGTTTTTTACTCGGTTCTCGTCGAGGCGAGCATGCCCCCAGCGATAGCGGCCAACGCGATTCTGGCTCAATACAGGCTCAAGGCGGAAGAGGCCATAAGCGTAACATTTGTGCTGACACTCATCGTCATTTCACTCTTCGTCGCCTTACGCTTTCTGATTTGAGAATTAGGGAATCCTAAGGAAAGAATAATATACCCCCAACGCAAAGTTTAGCTAATACAAGCCCGGGTACCCTTTCGGTTCTTTGGAGGGCCTCCCATGAGGAAGGTACTCGCGGTGGCGGTTGCCCTTTTGATTGTTCTAGGGACCGCCGCCGGGGCGGTTTACGCTGGATGCACAAGGGAACCGGGGCGTGAGATGGCCCCGAGAAACGACGAAGATAGCCCAGACCCCGAATCCGCTTTAATGCGGTTTCTTGAGCACCCTTCCGATGAGCTGCTGCGTTCCAGAGTTGATTGGGGACTGAAGCTGGGGTTCTCCAGCTCACACGCCTTCAGGTTCACGGATTCTCCGCCACCTTCCAGAACTCACCGTTACAATTCGTCCCCAGGTTACTGGTCGAGTTCCATTAAGCAACGGAGGGCGAAAACCGCTCTTCTCGGCCTTCCCGTGGGGGCGCTCCTTCCCGTCGCAGATTCTCCGTTTGGAGTTCTCCCTTGTTTGCGGGTTGAAGAGAATCCTCTTGCAACCGTCGGGGTTGCCGCATTGTACGGCGGTTCTGACGGTTCTGTCCAGCCGCAGGCTGAAGCTCTTTTCGGTCTGGAAAGGGCTTGGAGGTACGTGGGGTGAGTTAAATGGGGTTTATGGACTCCCTGAAAAGCGCCGCTTCGAGTTTTGTTAAGTCCATACGCCACAAGACCTTCAAGATACGCGCGGAAGAGCTGGCGGAAAAGTGGGAAAAGCTCAGGCACTACGGCGTCGAAATTGAAGCCGAGTCCCGCTACGGAGGAAAGTACAGCACCTCCGCCTGGTTCGTCATAGAGGACGTATCGGCCAAAGAAGTCGAGGTCGGAATAATCCGGAAGTCCCGGAAGAAGAAAATCACGGTGAAGTGCTACCGCGAGATAGAGCCCTACGACGAGTACGAAGAGGAAGAAGAAGGGGGATGGTTCGACTACCGCAGGGAGGAGGACACAATCGAAAGGAGGGAGCTGACCCTCTGGGAGGGCGACAGGGTCAAGATTCGCATGACCGAGGCCAACTACGAGAGATTAGTCGAGAGGGAGGGCCAGATTGTATGATAAGCCGCGGGTCAGCCTTTCCTTTTTTCCTGCTTCAGGAGGTGGTTGTATGAAAAGAATCGTGCTCGTGCTGGTGCTGGTCGCCATTGTGCTGGTGGCCGGTTGCACGGGGGGAACAACAGAGAAACCCACGTCAAGTACGAGTCCTCCATTGACAACCCAGGGGACGACCGGTGGAAGCCAAACCACCACCAGCGGCACCGTGGAGACGTCAACCGGAACTTCAGAGAAGGTAACGAGCCTTGAGGAGATAGCCGGCAGGGGGCACGTCGAACTGCTCAGTGGAAACTGGGTTGGAATAAAGGTCTACGTTGACGGCTCATCGTGGGTCAGCAACGGCAACGCGTACAACACGCGCTTCGACTACGCCCCGATGTTCTACTCCGGCGGAAACCTCTACGTCTACCAGTACGCCGACGAGAGCTTTTCCTACGCCTACGAGGACGGCACCCTGAGGGCATATCCCTTCATCGTCCTCGACGTGCCCGTGAAGGGAGTTGACTTCACCCTCGGGGGCCCTTCAGGCTCGATACTCGTCGTGTCCGAAGACGGAACCCTCCACTTCATCTCCTACGACACAGACGAGTACCAGAAGTGGCCGGAGGACAAACCGAAGGTGGCCTACTTCAAGAAGATAAAGGTTCACGAAACCTGGCCGCTTGGAGTTGAAAAGGTCGTTGCCGGCTCGGACAGTGGAGATGAGTACGTCTATTACGTCGCCTGGAGCAAGGACAAGGCCTACGTCATCGGGATGACCGCTGAGGAGGCATCGAAACTCGCCCGCGGGGAGGGGAGCAAACCCAAGGCTAAAGAATTCAAGTTCGATTCGATACAAGACGTCCTGATTGGGGGCGAGGGAATCTACGTCCTGAGCGGAGGAAAGCTGTACATCATCAACATCGCCGACGGTCCGGGAGGCCTCGGCATCACCGGAACGGTAGAGACGAATGCCAGGCAGGTGTCGCTGGACACGGGCGAGGACTACGACTACGTAGCGCTCTACAACGGAAGCGCCGTCCTCGTAATGAGAGTCTCAAAGGGGAAGGTGAAGGAGAAGGCAAGCTATCCACTGAGGGGTTTTGAGAGGGTTCAGGTGTACGTCAGGTCGGGTGACGTTGACGTAACGGCCGTTAAAGGAAATGAGATGGCATTCTACGACGTCAGCCTCGGGAGGACGAACCTCGAGCTTATTGGCTACGTCCAGCTTCCGGCCGGGGCGAAGTGGTTCGAAGGCTCCTACCCATACGCCGACACGACGGTTGTGCTCTGGGACGAAAACGGCAACTACTACAAGTTCGCCGCCAACCTGACGGCGGGCCAGAGCGGGGGGACAACGGCCTCAAACGAAACCGGGACGTCGGGAACCTCCGAAGGCTCGGGGGAAACGGGAACGGAAACCCAGACCTCCACCCCACCGACCCCGGCCGGTTCGGCGAGCAGTCTGAACGGATTCCTTGAGAACGCCTACACCGTCGAGGGCCTCATCTACACCAGAGATGGCTACAGCTACCGCGGAATAAAGATAACGCCGAAGCTGGGCAGGCTGTACTACTTCCCCTACGGCTACGACTCGGTCGTCTTCTTGGTCTATGAGAACAAGGTTCTCAGCATAGTCCCCTGGGACTCAGACTTCTTCGACGGAACGACCGATAAACCCAGCATTGACCCCCACGACACGGGCGCCGTCGACCTAATCCTACTCCCAGCCAAGGCGAGGCTCTACTACTCCCTTCCAAACGGGGACTACGCCGTCATGGTTGACCAGAACGGAAGGCTCCACATCCTCATGGGCCTGAATAGGCACGTCGGCGACGATGTTGAATGGTACACCTTCATGGGCGACGCCGTTTACGACTTCAACGCCTCTGGAATAGTTGCCCAGAGCTTCTGGTCGAGCTACCTTGTCTTCGCGTGGAAGGGGAGCGAGCTGAGGGTCTACATCTACAATTCAGATACAGCTTCCAAGATGTGGAACGGGGAGGCGAACGTAACGGTCGAGCCGAGGGTCTACAGCCTGCCCGGCCGGATATGGGAGGTCAACCCCTACATAGCCGACCAGTTCGTCGTCGTTCTAACCGACGAGGGCACCTACCTCCTCCCCAACCCGGTTGGATACTACAAGGACGACACAAACGTTTACCGGATTGACGACCGCGTGGACTTAATCGGCGCCTACCACTACTGGTACCTCGACGAACTTCTCGCCTACTCGAACGGCAAGCTCTACGGCCTCGCGCCGGACTACTCCAGCGGTAAGGTGAGCGTGGAGAAAGGCCCCTACCTCGATGTTCCGAACGCGGTCGGTCTCTACGGGGCCAACGACCAGGATGAGTTCATAGCGCTGTCGCTCAGCGACGGGACGCTGGGGCTTTACCAGCACGCCTGGAACGACCAGAAACAGGCCTACGAATTCGCTTTCAGGAAGAACCTCTACCTCCCGGCGCCGCTGGTGAGGTTCACCTTCGACCACAGACCGGAGTGGAACTGGACGCGGGTGCTCGGTTTAGGGGCCGACGGTTCGTTCTACAACTTCGAGGTTCAGGGGGCAGGCTGATGGAGGCCCAGCTGATAGTTCCCGTTCAGGAGATAGTGAGGGGAAAGCCCAAGTTTGGCGTCTGGGCGGTGATTGGCGACAAGGTCTACTACATCAGAATGAAGGAGGGAACATGGGGCGACGCCCTGAACAGGGGGCTCATGTACGGAGGGGCGAACCTCTCCATGTACGTCGCCTTCCAGGCGGGTCAGGAGTATCGGAAAGCCGTCGAGAGGTACCTCTCCTCCCTTGAGCTTCCGCCCGATTTCATAGAGCGCGCCGATGACTACGCGAGGGGGAGCGAGAAAAGCTTCGTGGCGAGGATTGAGGAGACCTCCGTAAAGCGCGGAAAGAGCTTCCTCGGCAACGAGGCCAACGGCCAGACCCCGGTCGAGCTTAAAGCCCCCAACGGCTCTGTGAAGTTCTACGTCCCAACGGAGACCTTCGAAAAGATAAAGCCGCTCCTCCTGACGATGCCCTTCGGGGAGTACAGGGAAGCGAGGCTCTGGGTCTTCTGAGATAGCTTTTTATCCCTTTCGATTTCTCTTTTAATGGTGGTTCGTATGGAGCGCGTCGTCGAGATTCTGAAAGAGATTCTGGAGATTCCGTCCCCGACCGGCTACACGAGGGAGGTCCTCGCGCACATCGAGAGAAAGCTCGACAAGGCTGGAATAAAGACGAGGTACACCAACAAGGGCGCACTTCTCGCCTACAATCACCCGGAGCCCGAACTGGTTATAGCGGGCCACGTGGACACTCTCGGCGC
>NZ_JAMONU010000112.1 GCF_027066465.1 Thermococcus sp. | reverse complement strand
GAAAATCGGAGGACTCCTCCTCCCGACGTTCGAAGGAGAATACTGCACAATAATAACCCGCTCCGGGAAGAGGTTCAGGGGGACGCTCCTCCTCAAGAACCCGAGCGTTCACGTCAACAAGGACGCCGGCAAAAAGGAGCGCAAGGAGGAGAACATGTACATCCGCCTCGATGCGGAGGTCGAGAAGAAGGAGGACACCGAGAAGCTCGGCATAAGGCCAGGCGACTTCATAGCCTTCGACCCCAAGTTCGAGTACGTTAACGGCTTCGTGAAGGCCCACTTTTTAGACGACAAGGCGAGCGTCGCGGTGATGATTGACCTCCTCCTTGACCTGGCGGACGAGCTTGAAAAGCTCCCCGTGGCGTTCTTCTTCTCGCCCTACGAGGAGGTCGGCCACGGTGGTTCTGCAGGCTATCCGCCAACGACGAGGGAGCTCCTCGTGGTTGATATGGGCGTCGTCGGTGAGGGCGTTTGCGGAAAGGAGACGGCCGTTTCGATAGCGGCGAAGGATTCGAGCGGCCCCTACGACTACGAGATGACGACAAAGCTCATCGAGCTGGCGGAGAAGAACGACATACCGCACGTGGTCGACGTCTTCCCCTACTACGGCTCCGACGGTTCCGCCGCTTTGCGGGCCGGCTGGGACTTCAGGGTTGCGCTCATCGGGCCCGGCGTTCACGCCAGCCACGGAATGGAGAGGACGCACATCAAAGGACTGCTCGCGACGAAGGAGCTGATAAAAGCGTATATTGAGGATAAGTTTGGAGTTTGAAGCAAAGCCACCTCTAATTCCTTTTTTTTTCAAAAAAAGAAAGTTGGAAAAGCTTCACTCAATCTTCGCGCCGCAGACTGGACAGAACTTCGCGCCCTCTGGAACGATATGGCCGTTGGGACAGCGTTTGATTTCGTGGCCGCAGTAGGGGCAGAAGCGCGCCCCCGGTGGAATGGGCTTGCCACAGTAGGGGCATATCTCCTGCTGCTGGCCGGTCTGCGCAGGTGCCACTTGTCCCTGCTGTGGTGCGGGGGGAGCGGCATAGGGCTGCGCCGGGGGGGCCTGCTGGGCCGGTTGCTGGAAGAGCTGGGGAACGAGCACCATTCCTGTTCCCATTCCGGCTCCGGGACTCTTGCCGAGCTCCGCCGCGACCTGCTTTACAGTGTCCATCTGCATGACGTACTGCGCGTTGCCCGTCTGCATGAGCCAGAAGAGCCTCTGGCGCCACTCATCGGTGGTGTTAACCCCTTCAATCTTCACATCTATCAGCTCGAGGCCAAGCCTCCTGAAGTCCTCCATGAGCTTTACCTTCACCTGGGTGCTCACCATGTCGAGGTTCTGGAAGAGGTCGACGATGGAGTAAGAGGAGAGGTGCTTCATCATGCCCTCGTTGAAGTAGGCCCTTATGAACTTGGTAACGTCCTGGGCGTCGTAGAGGCTCTGGCCGCCGACAACTTCGGTTATGAAGAGAACCGGGTCGGCGACCTTGAACCAGTAGACGCCGTAGTACTTTATCGGGGCCAGCTCCCTCGTCTGGGTTTCCCCGCCGTAGCGCCCCTGAAACTGCTTCATGCTGACGAAGATTACCGTCGCCTTGAAGGGACTGTTGCTCCCGCCGACCAGCTTGTACAGGAGCGGCAGGTTCTGGGTCGTCAGCGTGTGCCTTCCGGGGCCAAGAATGTCGTAGATTTTGCCGTCGCGCATAAACACAGCGACTTCGTACTCGTGGACTATCAGCTGGGCGCCCCACTTTATGACCTCGTTCGGGTAGCGCCAGATTATCTCGTCCTCTCCGGGGTTCACCCATTCTATGACCTGCACCATCTCACTCACCCGCCGCGAAGCTCATCCTCTGGCCCAAAACCTCCTCGAAGTTCACGAGCTTGTCGTCAAGGTTCAGAACCGCCATGCCCAAAGCTTGAGGGTTGGCAATCTGAGCGTTCAGGTTCTTCGCCTCGCTGAGTATCCCCTCAGCCAGCTCAATCATCTTGGCGTCGTATTCAAGCAGCCTCTTCAGCTCTTCCTCCCTGAACTTTATTCTGTCGAAGTAGCCGCGGTAACCTGCCTCGGCGTGGAGAACCCTGCTGTGGAGCATCATGAGCTTCTTTCTGAGGTTTTCAATGCCCATCAATTGCTGGCAGTTCACCATGGCACACCTCTGAAGGGCCCTCTCAAGCTCCCGCTTTGCCTGGGCTAAAAGGTCGGCGACCTTCCCCCTGATGAGCCTGTCGTCTTCCCTGAGGAGCTCCTTCTTCTTGTAGCCGTGAAAACCGGGAACCAGGAGTTCAAGCTTCTCAACAATCGAGGTTTCCTCTCCCATCTTATCACCTCAAATCGGCTGGAAGTAGAGGTTTCCGGAGCGACCCTTCATGACCTCGCTCACAATCCTCTTCCTCACGGCACCTTTTGAAGCTATTCCCCACGCCCCAACGCCGCCGGGGATTATGCCGCCGAGGAGTCCCAATCCGGTTCCGTAGGCGGCGGAGGCTATTATTCCCAGCACAAAGCCGGCCCCGAGTACGCCCAGGGCCATCATGCTGGCCCTCTTCCTCGCACCGCTCATGAGCGGGTACTCCGCGGAGATGACCCTTCCGTCGGTTCCGTCAACGTAGCCCCAGTATTCGTTTCCGCCGTATTCGTAGCGCAGCTCCCAGAGGGGATAGTGGACGAGTCCGAGGTAACGAACCTCAAGGTCTAGCTCGTCCTCGCTCACCCTCTTGTCCTCCTGACTGGCCTCCCCCTTCAGTGCGTTTATCAGCGCGACCCTGGCGAGTTCTTCGGCCTTCTCCTTCGGGACTTCTGGCTCGTAGTAGTGACCCTTCTTCACAACCGCCTCGTCAAAGAATATCTTGCCCCGTATGGGGAATGGATAGCCCTCGAGGAGCGTCTTGAAAGGTGAACCTGCCGGAATCCCCATGAACTGGACTTCCTCAACGGTCGGCCAGAGCCTGCTCCTCCCGTGCAGGTAGAAGAAGTAAACCGGAACCCAGTGGAGTTCCTTCTTGGTAACCTTCGCGTCCACGATGTCGGCGGGGGCACCGTACTGCCTTGAGAGGAACTTCAGCAGAACACCACCGGCGTCCTTTTTCATCGGCGGGAAGAAGAAGTGCTCGCCGGTTTCCTTCGTGTGGACGTGGAAAGTCGTCCCGCAGTAGGGGCACGTGGCGACCTCAACGGTGTCGGGAACCTTGAAGGTCGCGGAGCAGGTGGGACAGGTTACCTCCACTTCAACCACCCCTCTCAACGCGCTGGCCCTCGAGGACTTTGAAGCCGAAGTAGCCGCTCAGGATTGAGCCGAGTCCTATCGCTATTCCGCTCAGCGCGTAGGCGCTCACTGCGGCACCGTAGGCACCGCCGATTGCCCCGATGAGGATTCCGAGGGCGACGCCCCCCATGTACTCCGCCCTCCTCAGTGTGGACATAGGCTCCGTTGAGGCGACCCTTCTGCCGTCCCATCCTGCGAAAACCGAGTGGTATATTGAGTTCTCGAACTTGTAGTAGACCGTCCACATCGGAAGGAGAACGAGACGGACGTTTTCGGGTTCGTCTGCCCTCACGTCAAAGCGGTCTATCCTGTCGGCTTTGCTGGAGTAGCGGTTTCTTATCACATCAATCGCGTCCTCACGCATCATGAGCTTCGCCTGGTTTTCATCAATTTCGGTGTTCAGAATCTCAAGCTTCAGCCTCTCCCACTCCCCTTCCCCGAGTTCAACGAGCGGCTTCTCATCGGGTCTCGTCTTCGAGTAGTGCCGGACGAGGTCGTCAACGCCGAAGCTCTGAATCTGCCGGCGGGCGGAGCCTATAAGCCTGAGAACCTCGTCAACGTAGTCGTGGTAGTGCCTCTCAACGGTGTGGCATCTCGTCTGGGTGTTGCCCTGGCTGTCGGTGTAGGTCTCGCACTCCTCCTCGCGGACGGTGTAGTCAACGTCGCCTTCAACGTGAACGTTGCCGACCCAGTAAGGGGTGTAGTAGCCCTCAACGTCGACAATCTCTATCGAGTCCTTTATGCGTTTGAGGTCAAAGTCGTGCTCAACGCTCCTCCAGAAAGCCTGAGCAACCGCGTTCTTGTTGAGCGAGGGGACGAGTGTGATGTTCTCAACGGTCATGTTGCCGCTTATATGGTTGGGATAGCCGCAATAGGGACAGACGGCGACTATCGTTTCGGGGGACACCTCGAGGGGCGCCCCGCAGCGTTCGCACCTATACACCTCCATACGGACCCCTCCTTTATACTACGAGCTTAACGTATTTAAGCCTATTCGCACTCCTTAGAGATTCTTCAGGAAGGGGCTTTAATCCAACCTGTGGAATAAGTTATGAACTATCCGGGCTTTACTCTACACATTTCGTTGCATCAATAAACAAATTTGGTTATCTTGGAATCAGACCGGGTAATTTTAAATTGAATTGGAAATAGTATAATGTACCACCCAATACATTGAATATTTTAAACTTAAAGATTTAAAAATTCAAACCTAGTATGTTTTTACTAACAATAATTTAGTGTGGTGATTGGTATGAACACCATAACCGCGGACAAAGGCATTCAAGGCATTAGCTGGAGAGTTAATCCATTTGAAGAACTTCATAAAATCTGGGCGGAGCTTGTGGGGTTTCACAGTGCCGGAGGACGAACCCACATGGTGGGCAGTGTTGAAGAGGTGCTAGGTTCGATTGTTGAGGTTGAGCTGAATCCGGTTGCGTTTGAAAAGGAGGTAGAGCTTTTTGTAAAGGATGGAACGCATACGCTCTTCGTTGTTCCGGTTGACATTATGGAAGGAATCGAAGGCGCTTACCTGAGGATACTTGACGTGCTGAGGAGGAAACAAAATGAGGAGTAAGCATTCATCGGTCAACGTTCATGCACCAAAGTCAGTCGTTGATTCAATACTGAGCGACCCTGCACAGTTTATAACGAACTGGCCTTACGTTGTTCGAGTTAGAGGCAGAAATCCTGTCGTGGCCGAGATAATGTTGCCCCGTTTCGTCTTCAAGTTCAGGGATACATACGAATTTGAAGTCCATGAGGACTACAACAGCCGTATCTACGAAGGGAAGGGAAAGAGGGGCAACCTGACGGTTGTGATAACCCTCAGGGAATGGCAGAAACATGTTTCAGCAGACGTTAGACTTTCTTACTCCGGTAGGGGCGAGTTCTTCCTCGGGAAAACCCTGGAGATACTCGTCGAGGGGATA
>NZ_JAMONU010000111.1 GCF_027066465.1 Thermococcus sp. | reverse complement strand
GAGGAGGTCAGCGTTGAAGAGGCCAGAAAAGAGTTCCTGAGGATGGAAAAGACCCTTGAAGCAATAAGGCTCTTCCTCGAAGGAAAAATAAGGGCATACAAAGTCAGGACTGAAAAGGAAAGGGTCATCTTTGCGGGTTAGTCTTTTTTGCGCATGACCTTGACTATTTTATACGTTTTTCCGTTGCACTCCACTTCGCCGGTTACCTCGATTATTTTCACGTGGTCGCCCTCGAAGAGGCCCTCCGGCTTAAAGAGGTCTCTCTTCTTGGGGTCGTTGCAGTCCTCGAACTTCAGCTGTATTATCGAGCCAACTATCGCCAGTCTGGGTTCAATCGCTACCTCAATGCTCGGTTCGACGACCTCGACGACGCGGACTTTGCCCTCGTGCAGCGGACAGGAGTGCGAGGGCATACTCCTTACGCGGAGTATTTTATACCTCCTCCCAGGCTCGAGGTTCCCTACGCACACCCCGGCGAGCTTGCAGGTTTTGCACGGCTCGGCGGGTCCATAGAATATGAACTCAACACCCGGTTTTGCGAGCTTTTCACCAACTAACGTGATTATGGCCATTTCAAACACCTCCCCGTTTTATGAGGATAACCGTCAGATGACCCCGGTTATTTTAGCGGCTTTCTCCGCCGCTTCCCTCGTCAGGCCGTCCTTTCCGAGGATTGTGTAGCGTTCGGGCCTTATGGTGTGGGCAATCGTGAGGGCCTCGATTATAACCTCGGGTTCGATTCCAAGCTCATACGCTGTAGTTGGGGCGCCGACCCTCTTTAAGGTTTCCCTAACGCGCTCCCACCTCATACCGTGGAGGTAGGCCATGATAATCGTCCCCAGTCCCGTCTGCTCGCCGTGTAAGGCGGGTTTATCGAGGAGTATATCGAGGGCGTGGCTGAACAGGTGCTCGGCTCCGCTTGCAGGCCTTGAAGAGCCGGCTATGCTCATAGCGACGCCCGTTGAGATAAGGGCCTTTATAACCTTCCTCACGCTCTCCTCGTTTCCGAGCCTTATTATGTCGGCGTTCCTTATCACCATCTTAGCGCTCATCAGGGACAGCGACGCGGCGTACTCGCTGTAGTACTCTCCCCGAATCCTGTGGGCCAGCTGCCAGTCCCTCACGGCGGTCAGGTTGCTTATGGTGTCGCCGACGCCGGCCGCTAGATACCTGTACGGGGCGGTTTTGATTACGTTGACGTCCGCTATTATTGCAACGGGGGGAATGGCCTTAATCGAGGTTTTGGCCCCCAACCCTTTTATCGAGGCGTTGGCGCTTGCTATGCCGTCGTGGGAAGCGGTCGTTGGAAAGCTGACGAAGGGAACGCCCGTTTTGAAGGAAGCCAGCTTGGCGACGTCTATTATGCTTCCGCCGCCAACCGCTATGACCCAGTCCGCGCTTTCGTCCTTTATCAGGTTGATAGTTCTTTCAACTTCTTCCATCGTTGCGCCTTTTCTAATGGTGAGCGGGACAACTTCGTATTTGGATTTGAGGTTCCTCTCAACGTCTTTACCCGCTATCTCCTTTGTCTTCGGTCCATAGAGTATGACGACCTTCTCACCGAGGCCGAGCCGTCTCGCAACGCTGAGGACTTCCCCCTTCAAGTTCTCTCCAAGCAGAACCTCACGGGGGAGCTGCATGAGGTGTAACCCCTTCATTCTCCCACCCCTAACCTCTCGGAAGGAAAAGCTTTAAGGCTATCGGAACAACCGTCTATGGTGGTCGAATGGGACTCTACGAGTTTTTTTACAAGTATTTCGTCGCCCCAATAAAATACAATCAGGGCTACAACATCGTGAACACGCTCACGTACGCCGTAATCCTCGGTATCGCGGTTCTCCTCCTGTACAAAATGCTCAAGAGAATGAGAATCCGCGTGGATGAGCGCTTTTTCATCTCGCTGATGCCCTACATAATCCTCGGGCCTCTGATGAGGAGCATGACCGACATCGGCCTGCTCCCAAGAACCTATCTCACCGTCAGTCCCGGGGGCTACTTTGTTATAGCAGGCTTTGCAATAGCGTCCCTCTTTGCAGTCTGGAGGCATCTCGGTCCCGATGAAAGGCTGTATTCAATCTACCGCGACTTCGGGTGGGTTCTCGTCGCGGGTCTGCTATTCATAATGGTTATTAACTGGAACAGGGTCTCCGTTAGGTGGGGGTTCTTCAAATACTTCATTCCGAGCCTTCTCGTTGCGGAAACGTTTATCTGGCTTCTCACAAAGAAGTTCGAGCTGGTAAGGAACAACAAAGTTCTCTACTACACCCACTTCTACGACGCGACGACGACCTTCGTTGGAATTCAGTTCTTCGGATTCTGGGAGCAGCACGTTCTCGCTAGGACGCTGATGAGCATCTTTCACACGCCTGCTGTTATGTACCTTGAGAAGTTCGTGATAATAACGGTCGTGGTTTACATACTCGACAGGCTCATGAAGGACGAGGACCCCGAGCTTATAAACTTCATTAAGCTCACAATTTTCATACTCGGTTTCGGCCCCGGAACGAGGAACCTGCTCATAACCCTGTTGAGGTGATTCGTATGGAGTTTGCCTGGAACGAGATTGCGCTCAACATGGCGAAGGATTTGGAGAAGACGATAATGCCTCTCTTCGGCACGAAGAAAGCCGGTGAAAACGTCGGAACGAACGTGAGCGGGGATGTAACAAAATACGTCGACAAGGTCGCGGAGGACCTGATTATAAGGCACCTCAAACCGCTCGGCGTCAACATAGTGAGCGAGGAGGTCGGGGAGATAGACGTTGGAAGCGACTACACAGTTGTCGTTGACCCCCTCGACGGGTCATACAACTTCTCGATGGGAATCCCGATATTCGCCTTCAGCTTTGCCGTCTTCAGAGAAAGGAAGCCCGTCTATGGGGCCATCTACGAGTTCTTCCCGAAGGCATTCTACGAGGCGATTCCAGGGGAAGGAGCCTACCTCAACGGAAGGCCCATCCACGTTAATACGCCAGAACCCGGAAAGGAAGCCATAAGCTTCTACACGCGCGGTAAATGTCTCGGTCTCGTGAAGAGGGTTAAGCGGGTCCGTGTTCTTGGAGCGATAGCCGTTGAAATGGCCTACACCGCCAAGGGCTCGCTCGACGGGGTCTTCGACATAAGGAACTACGTGAGGCCAACGGACATAGCGGCCGGGGTCATGCTCGTGAGGGAAGCCGGGGGAATAGTAACCGACGAGAGGGGAGAACCGCTCGAGTTTGAGCTGAAGGCAGAGGTTAACACCAACGTCATCGCCGTTGCGAACGAGAGAATCCTCAAAATAATCCTGGAGGAGCTGGGGAATGAGTCTTGAACGCTACTTCTACCGCTACGGGAAGGCCACCTTTACACTGTTCCTCATAAACGTCGCGGTCTACGTGTTTGAAGCAATACTCAGCAGAAACCCGATAAGCATCAGCGGGAGAGTTCTGGCGGTGCTCGGTCAGTGGAACTACGCGGTCCTTCACCTTGGAGCCTGGTGGCAGCCATTCACTGCGATGTTCGTCCACGTCAGCATCATCCACATAGCCTTCAACATGTACTTCCTCCTAATCATGGGGAGTCAGCTTGAGAGAATTCTCGGGCCTAAGAGAGTCGTTGTGATATACATCGTCTCCGGACTCGCGGGCAATCTGCTCACCTTGCTCCTGCTTCCTCCGAACGTTATCAGCGCAGGTGCGAGCGGGGCTCTCTTCGGTATCGCGGGGGCGCTGATACTAATCAACGGTGTCCTTGGCGGAAACATGCAGATGGCGATAATAAACGCGTTCGTGCTCTTCCTAATAAACAGCTTTCTCCCGGGAGTAAACGCCTTCGCCCACCTCGGCGGTCTAATAGTGGGAATGCTCATAGGCTACTACTACGGCCGGGTCATAAAGAGGAAGCTCACTTGGGCCTACGCTTACGGCTACTATTAGCGAAAGATTTAAAAACGCCCGCCGAAAGGTATAGGTCGAGCGCTCGGGCTGTGCCGGGGTAGCTTAGCCTGGTCAGAGCGCTCGGCTCATAGGGCCGCTCCCCTTCGGGGGAGCCTGAGAAACCGAGAGGTCCGGGGTTCAAAGCCCCGCCCCGGCACCACAATAGCCCCTGCTTCGCAAGCGCTGGCTGAAGAGTAAGTGCTTTTTTAGAAGTTTAGAAGTGCAATTTTCGGAGACTGGATTTGCTCCATCTGCTGAGTGTCTCACTCTTTAAAGGCGCCTTTCGGATGCTGAACTACTCTGAAGACTTCATTTAGTGTTTAACCCTCAATCAATGCTGTACTTGGTTAGTGCACAACTGTTTTTTGTTCTTTGGATAGAAAGGCGCTCTTTTTGCCAGCCTTTCCCAAAGGCTGAGCACGAAGTTTGAGACTGTTTGTAGCTCCTTTTAGAGGCCAAGTTTTGGGGATTTTCTCACCCAATGGCTGTTTGAGCGTGAGAACTTTATCAACTTGCCCTTCTGCTATTGGTTTAACTTTAAACCGACACCTGAAGGGCGTCAGGAAGGAGTAAACCCTTTTGTAAGGGCTTTTCAAGAGAGTTCTCCTTTGGGATGCTCAAAGAAAACTTGAAGAAAATAGGGCATCACACAGGCCCGTTGTGAGGAGCTACGAACTTTGGTCAACCTTTGCCTGCGCAAAGGTTGCTACGGATACAGCCTGCTCGGCGTTCTCGGGAAGAGCGTGGCCCACCTCACGTGGTCGAGCTTGAGGACCCACGCGACGAGCCTCTCAAGGCCGAGGCCGAAGCCGCTGTGCGGAACGGAGCCGTACTTCCTGAGGTCGAGGTACCACTCGTAATCCTTCGGGTCCATTCCTTCCTCCAAAATGCGCTGCACGAGCTTGTCGTAGTCGTCCTCACGCTGGGAGCCACCGATTATCTCACCGTAGCCTTCGGGCGCGAGCATGTCCGCCGCGAGAACCTTCCTCGGGTCCTCCGGGTCCTCCTTCATGTAGAAAGCTTTGATACCCTTTGGATAGCCGTAGACGAAGAACGGGGCCTCGAACTCTTCGGTAAGAACCCTCTCCTCGTCAGCCCCCATGTCCTCGCCCCACTCTATCTCGACGCCCTTGCTCTGGAGTACCTCTATGGCCTCGTCGTAGCTTATCCTCGGAAACGGCGGAACGGCGTTCTTGAGCGTGGTTAAATCCTTTCTAAATGTCTCAATTTCGCTCCTTCTGAGCTCAAGCGCGCGCTGAACCATGTAGCTCACGAGCTCCTCCTCGACCTTCATGATGTCCCAGAGGTCCATCCATGCGGCTTCAAGTTCAAGGTGCCAGAACTCGGTGAGGTGCCTTCTCGTCCTGCTCTTCTCGGCCCTGAAGCTCGGCGTGAGGGACCAGACCTTTTCAAGGCCAAATATAGCAGCCTCAAGGTAGAGCTGGGCCGACTGGCTTAGATATGCGGTTTTGTCGAAGTACTTGAGCTTGAAGAGCGTCGAGCCGCCTTCCACTGCTCCGGTAACGAGTATCGGCGGGAAGACCTCGTACCAGCCGTCCTGGAGGAGCCACTCGCTAGCGGCCTGAACGAGCGTGGCCTTTACTTTCATTATGCTCGCGACCTTGGGCGAGCGGAGGTGCAGGTGCCTGACGTCGAGCAGAAACTCCGGGCTAACGTCCTTCGTTATCGGGAAGAAGTCAACGTTCTGGATTACTTCGAGCTTGTCGGCCTGAACCTCCGCCCCGGTAGGAGCGCGCGGGTCAGCTTTAATGGTTCCCTCGATGATGACGCTTGACTCAATGCCGAGCTTCTTGGCCTCCCTGTAGGCCTCTTCGTTGAGCTCCTTGGAGAAAACCACCTGAACGATTCCGCTTGAGTCTCTAAGCACTATGAAGACCTTCTTTCCGACTTCCCTCTTCCTGTAAACCCATCCGGCGAGCTTAACCCTCTTTCCCTCCATTTCGGGCTTAACGTCGGCACAGTAAACCTTATCAATCACCCTTACCACCTCCAAAAGCTTTTCGGCGGGGGTTTATAACGCTAACCCAATCAGAAGAGGCTATTCAACCACAGGCCCAGGGCAGTGACCCTTGATTCAACAACCATAATCCAAGGCATGGAGTATGGTTTTCGTTATTGAATTTAAATTCTTTGGGCCTTTTAATGTCATCTCGACAAAAAATTTAAGTTATTGACTGCCGAATATTCAATTATGCGCAGGTTTGCACTCACGGGAGTCCTCGTGGACTACGAATCCGTCACGAGAGGGGCCGTTGTCGTTGAGGGAAACGAGATACTCGCAATAGTCCCAGAGGAGGAAGTCGGCGAATGGGGCGTTGAGGAGGTCTACGGAGGAAAGGACTACATAGTAATCCCCGGCTTAATCAACGCCCACACACACGTAGCCATGACGAAGTTCAGGGGTCTGGGTGAGGACCTGCCGACTGAAGTGTGGCTCGAACGAATCATCTGGCCGATGGAGCTGAAGTGGACGAGGAGAGAAATCCGCAGGTGGGCCGAACTTGGCATCAGGGAGGCCCTGATGAACGGCTCGACAACGATAAACGACCACTACTTCTTCGCTGATGAGATAGCGAAGGTCGCGGAGAGGCTTGGCATAAGGGCTTTCGTTGGACAGACAGTTATGGACAAGATTGATTTTCCCCTCGCGAGTCCTGAGGAGGGCTTTCGGTTCTTCAAGCGCTGGCGGAACAGGAGCGAGCTCGTAACGCCCACTCTGGCACCGCACGCAACCAATACCGTTTCGCTTGAGCTGATGACGGAAATTGCAGAACTCTCTGAGGAAACCGGCGCAAGGGTTCACATCCATCTCGCCCAGAGCGAAGCGGAGGTTTCTGAGGTTAAAAGGCACTATGGCCTTTCGCCCGTTGGTCTTCTCAAAAGGGCAGGGTTTTTGAACGAAAGGTTAATTGGTGTCCACGGCGTTTACCTGGACGATTCTGACTTCGAGAGGTTGGCCAAAGCTGGCTCAAGCATCGTCCACTGCCCGACGAGCAACGTCAAGCTTGAGGCGCGGACGGTGGGTCTGAGGAAACTCCTTGACTTCGGCCTCAACGTGGCTTTGGGCAACGACTCGCCGAATCCAACCGGAATCCTAGACCCCTTCCTTGAGATGAGAACTGCCGGAATCGTGGCTAACCTGACTGCCGGAAGGGCGCACGCTGTTCCTCCGAGGGAGCTGTTTGGGATGGCAACTCTGTTTGGGGCCAGAGCACTCGGCGTAAAGGCGGGACTCCTGAAACCGGGCTACCTGGCGGATTTAGTCCTTATAAAGGCAGATAAACCGTGGTTCAAGCCCTTAGAAAACCTGTACTCCCTCCTCGTGTATTCCGCGAGGGGGAGCGACGTTGAGATGACCGTTGTGAACGGAAGAATCCTCCACAGAAAGTTCACTTGGGGACCTTCTTCACAATCAATTTGACGCCGTCGACGTCGATTACCTTCACGATATCGCCGACGTTCAGCTCCTCGTCGCTGAGGGCAATCCACCTGTCCCCTTCGAGCTCCACTATGTAGTATTCCTTCCCCTTCTCAACGACCCGACCCCGCTTTCCCTTGAGTTCAAAGGTGTACTTTTTGACCCCGATGTCTTTGACGTCCCTCCTGATGTACCTGCCTACTATTATGTAGCTCAAAACCGACGCTATCAGGGCCACCGTGAAGCTCTCCTCGAAGTTCAGTCCCAGGCCAAGGAGTATCCCCAGCACTGCCAAGGCAACGCCTATTGGGGTAATAAAGGCCGTTACCATCATGTCGAGGACTATTATGAGCAGGCCGAGGATTAAAAGGGAGAGGGGAAACAGCCACCCCATGTCAACCACCCGCTTTTCAGCCTTTGGACTCGGACTTCTCTTCCTTCTGGCTTTCACCCGGCACTGGTAGAGGGGCCTCTTTAACTTTCTGGATAATCCTGAGGAGACCTATGAGGGCTTCGGTGTCGTAGGGGACTATCAGGTTGCCGTACTTGGCGAGGTCCGGGAGCTTCTCGATGTACTGGAGCGTTAGGTACTTCTCGTCGGCCATCTTAAGGGCCTCAAGAACCTTCTTTATTGCCTGGGCCTGACCTTCGGCTATGAGAATCTGCCTCTGCTTCTCACCTTCCGCCTTCAGTATCGCCGCCTGTTTCTGGCCTTCAGCTTCCTTTATCGCGGCTTCCTTCTTACCCTCTGCGAGGAGTATCATTGCCCTCTTCTCCCTCTCGGCCGTCATCTGCTTGGCCATTGCCTCCTGAATGTCCTTCGGCGGGTCTATGCGCTGTATCTCGACGCGGGTTATCTTAACTCCCCAGCGGTCCGTTATCTTGTCAAGCTCCTCCCTGAGTTTAGCGTTGATGATGTCCCTTCCGCTCAGCGTCTCATCGAGTTCCATCTCACCTATGATGGCACGGAGGTTCGTCTGTGCGAGCTTGATGATGGCCATGAGAAAGTTGCTGACGTTGTAAACGGCCTTAACCGGGTCGAGAATCTGGTAGTAAACGACGGCATCGACGGTGACGACGACGTTGTCCTTACATATAACCTCCTGCGGCGGAACGTCAACCACGTGTTCGCGCATATCGACGACCTTTACGTGCTCCATGAAGGGAATTATGAAGTGTATTCCCGGGTCAAGGATTCTGTTGAACTTTCCGAGCCTCTCAACGAGGCCCCTCTGGTACGGCCTTATCACCTTAACGCTCAGAAGGAGCATCACCAAAAGAAAAGCTCCGAGAATTATGAGAACGGCCCCCGCAAAGGCAACCATTACTATCACCTCCAGTTAACTATCACACTAAAAAGAATTAAAGGGCTTATAAGTGTTACTGCGGTGAACATGATTAGTTTGATTTGCTCAGTTTGAGTCAATTGCCTTTATAAACCCGCTCACCCTTTCAGGCTCAGGTGGGAGCATGGGGAGACCCGTATTTTTGGGCAAGGCCTACATAAACTGGTGCGGGAAGTGCAACGTTCCGCTCATAGGCGATAGCTGTGCCATTCACGGAAAGGAGGGCGTCTTCAGGCTGAACATAACCCCTCCCGGCGATTTGAGGTTCGCCTTTGAGAAGGATTTAGAGTTAATAAAATCTGTTTTCAGGGAGCACTTTGGAGTGGACGTTGGCGAAGTCCTCGACGGGAAGGTCGTCCTCCTCAACAAGCTTCCGAGCGAAGATGAGGCCTACGAAATCATCGTGGACGGCTACGTCTTTGGATACCTCAAGTTCGACCCCCTTGAGCTCCACTGGAGGGCAGGCCTGAAGGTTGAAGGAGCCATAGCGCTCTGGAAGCGCTTTGGAAAGAGCATGAAGAAGTGGGTTATAGTCGATAAAGGCGCCGTCGAGCCGATAAAGAACGGGGCCAATCTTTTGGCTGTCGGCGTTCTTGACGCTGACCCAAGCATAAGGGTGAACGACGACGTGATTCTCGTCTCAGAGGACGGCGAGGTCTTCGCGACTGGAATAGCGAAGAAGGACTATTTCGCCTTAATCAGGGGCGAGCGCGGAACGGGGGTCAAGCCCAAGAGGCAGAAGAGCGTCAACTACCGCGAGGGAAGAAAGGCGACGATGGAGGACGTTCTGAGAGCCAATTCGATAGCGCTCGAAGAGAAAGTCATGAAAAGCAGGGAGTTCATGCGGAGGGTTGCCAGCAAATACTCGGACCTACCTGTAGCCGTTGCCTTCTCCGGCGGAAAGGACAGCCTGGCCGTTCTCGGTTTGGCTCTGGAGGAGTTCGGCAGTGACTTTACCGTATTCTTCAACAACACCGGAATAGAGTTTCCGGAAACTGTGGAATACGTGGAGAAGCTGAGGAAGGAGCTTGAGCCGAAGGGTATAAAGTTCGTCGTTGCGGACGCTGGAGACGCCTTCTGGAGGGCGCTCTACGTTTTCTCACCGCCGGGTCGCGATTACCGCTGGTGCTGTAAGGTCACCAAGCTCGGCCCGATAACTCTGGCGATAAAGGAGAACTACCCGAAAGGAGTGCTCATGTTCGTCGGTCAGAGGAAGTACGAGAGCATAAAGAGGTTTAAGCAGCCCCGCGTGTGGAGGAACGAGTGGGTGCCCAACGAGATAGGTGCGTCGCCGATATTCCACTGGCGCGCGATTGAGGTGTGGCTCTACATCTTCAGTAGGAATCTTCCCTACAATCCGCTCTACGAGAGGGGCTTCGACAGGATAGGCTGTTTCCTCTGCCCGAGCGCTTCGCTGGCAGAATTCGAGAGGCTCAAGAAGGAAAAGCCCGAGCTATGGGAGAAGTGGAGGAAGGCTCTGGAGCACTGGAGGAAGCGCTTTGGCCTTCCGGAGGAGTGGATTACCTACGGCTTCTGGCGCTGGAAGAAGCTGAGTAAAGGTG
>NZ_JAMONU010000110.1 GCF_027066465.1 Thermococcus sp. | reverse complement strand
TCTACGACGCCATCTACATCGCCCAGGCCCTCAAGTACGGAAAGCTCGCGACGGCCGATGAGAAACAGGGAAAAATAGCGGAAAAGCTCGGCGTTGAGGTGGTTTACCTCTAAAGCGCCGAGACGTGGAAGATTGCCTCCATCGCCCTTCCGAAGAGGTAGCTCAGGAACGCCGCGCCGAGGCCAGTAGTTACCATCTCCGCGACCTTCTTCTTGACCGATATTCCCGAGAGGAGCGAAATCAGCGTCGCCACTATCGCGAGAGCCGAACCCGCGAGGAGTATCGAGAAGGCGAGCGCCGTGAGCGAGTTCGAGGCCAGGAAGTAGGGAGTAACCGGGAAGACGACGCCGAGAAGGTACGATAAGCCCGTGTACAACGCGGCGCGAACCTCATTCTCCTCGGCCTCTGGAAGGAGGAGCTTTTTAACGGCATCAGGGTTGTCCTTGAGCTTCTCCGCTATCTCCTTCGCCATGTCCTCGGGCATTCCGCCCTCTATCAGCTTCTCCCTGAGTTCCTCGGCCGTTTTATCGGGCGAGACCTCGAAGAGGACCTCTGTCCTCGAGCGGATTGACTCCTTGACCTGCCTCTGCGAGCGGACCGAGACGAAGGTGCCTATCGCCATCGAGAGCGCGCCGGCAACTCCGACGATGAGACCGCTTATCCCGACGAGCTGTGGGTTGTTCGGGTAAACCGCCGAGAGGCCCGTAACCGCTCCGAGTATCTCGACGAGGCCGTCGTTCATTCCGAGGACGAGGTCCCTGATGTTCTCCACGTGGAAGGCCTTCTCCTCCTCTCGGAAGAACTTCTCGTGCTCTATCTCGTCAAGGATTACCCTCCTAAGGGTTTCGCGCTCCTCATCGCTCATCTCGCTGGCATATTCGTTGAGGAAGCGGAAGTACTTCTCTATCGCGCTGTTCTCGCCCATCTCAAGGAGGGAAGCGACGGAACCCGGCCCGAGGAACTTCCGAAGGAGCTTAACGCTCCATACAGTCAGGCGGTTCACCCTCGGCCTCGGCGGTTTCTCGTTCCTTCTCTCGAGGAAGGACTTCCAGAACTCGGCGTGCCAGCGCTCAAGCTCGGCCAGACGCTTGAACTCCGCCCTTATCTTCTCGTCCTTTTCCCACTCGGCGAGCCTCTCGTACAGCTCCGCGTCTGCCCACTCGTCGAGGTAGAAGCGCCTTGCGAGTTTAACCGCCTCTGAGGACATCGAGCACCACCTCGAAGGGGGCATCGGTTTTTATCGCCGTTGGCGAGAAGTGCGTCCTGCTCGCCCTGTAGCCGAGTTTCTCGAGCCTTTCAATTATTTCGCTCACCTTCCTCACTTCCAGGCCGTTCCTCCGCGCGAGGGCGTGGGTGTCGTAGTGGAACGGAACGTCGAGTTCACCCGCGAGTAGCTCCACAAAGGTCCTTGTTTTCTTATGGGCAGGTTCAAAGCCCTCAAGCTCCTTTGAAAGTTTCTCCACGAACTCAGAATCCTTCAGCGGGCCGAGCCACATCGGGCCGAAGGCCTTGGGCTTCTCCGGGAGGAAGGCTTTCTCGTAGGTGAAGCTTCCGTTCTCATCTTGCCAGAGGTAGCCGAGCTGGGCGAGGCTCCTCTCGGCCTTCTTCGCCCCGCTCTTAAACCGGAGGAACGCCCTGAAGTAATGGTCGCGGTAGTAAGCCAGGAGAACTTCAACTCCAAGGTCGTACTTTGCAGAGTATCTAACCACCGTCCCGATGAGGATTCTCAAACCGGCCTCGTGGCACAGCTCGCCCCGTATCGGCCTCGCGAGGTAGTTCTTCACGCAGGCCCTGGCGTAGGCCCCACAGAGAACTCCGGTATCCGTTGCCGTAACGGCCAGAACGCCCCTCCTCTTCACGCTTCTCAATGCCGTATCGAGGAACTCCATCGGCGAGCCGAAGGGGTCCAAATCGACCAGGTCGAAGTAGCGGAAGTTCTCAGTCATCAGCCTGTTGGCATCGCCCTTGTTTATGACTATCAGCTTCTCTCCCCAGAGGTAGGAGCGGTCGCCCTCCTCGTAAAGCTCCCCCCCGAAGTTGAGGGCGACGTTCCGCTTCATCAGGCTGTAGGCTTCGTCGCTTATGTCGTTGAGCCAGACTTCCTCCGCTGGACTTTCAAGGGCGTAGCGGATTCCCCTTATTCCCGTCGCCGAGAGCGCGTCGAGAACCCTCTTGGGTTCAAGAGCACGGGCGACGAGGACGCTTATATCCCTGTTGAGTGCCATTACTGGGTTGTAGAAGACCGGCGCGTCGTAAATTCGTTCGGCTTTCGGTACAAAGAACCTCGCGGAACCTTCACTAACCTCAATCAGCTCCATTCTCCCACCCGTAAAGAAAAGGGTTGAGGGGCTTTAAAGGTTTAGAGAATCTCGACGATGTCTCCCAAAGCCTGTCCCGGGAGACCGGGCTTGAAGACGGCCTTGACCTCGCCGCGGTTGCCGTGGGTCTTGATGACCCTGCCGAACATCTTCCTTCCCGTTGGAGTTCTCCAGACAACCTTCCTGCCGATGAGCTGGGCCGCGCTTCCCCTGTCTTCTATGCCGATGGGCTTGAGAATCATCCTGTGGTTGTCCTGGTGCTCGTGTGAACCCGCGTAGGAGAGGATGACGGCCTTCACTTTCACAGCCATCACCTCCCCCGGTTTTGGTAAAGGAGTTCCCTTTTAAGTTTTACTCAGAAACTCGCTCAAACCGTCGTCTATTTCGAGAACCTCTCTGATTGATTTTATCTTTATGAAGTTAACCCTTTCGAAGAGCAGCGCGACGTCGCTTTTATAGGGAGAGGCTTTCTGGACGAGGAGCGTGTTGTCGTCGAGGATGTACGTGAAGCGCGCGGGACTGTCATCGACCCACACGAAGGGTTCATCGGGGTAAAGCTCCCTCAGCGTCTCGAACTTCTGGAGCATGTCCTTCGTTCCCTTGAACGTCACGACCTCATCGAACTCGTCGTACCAGCCGGTCTTCTTCATGAAAATTACCTTTCCGCCTGGATATGTGTGCTCGCCGGAGAAGCTTATAACCTTCCTGCCCCGCCTTCTAAGCTCCCTCACAACTTGGCGGGCGAAGGGAAAGTCCTTGATGTACCTGGGCATCAGGTTGTAGTACTCGTGGATTGTCCCCTGCGCCACGAGCTCGTGGATGACGCCGAGGTGCTGGTAGGTGAGCTTGCCCTTGATGAAGAGGAACAGCGCCTTGTAGTACTCGTCGTAGAGGTCGCTCTCTATAACAGCTGGAATCGTCTTTTCAATGGCTATCCTGAGGGCCTTTTCAACGGCTCCGGTGCTGTCAACGAGCGTTCCATCGAAGTCAAAAAGGTAAACGGTCACCCTCAACACCTGTTCGGGTTTAAACTCTGGAGTTTATATCCTTTCCGAAACCGTTTTATCTTCTCCCACGAAATCCCGCCGGTGGTGGTAATGAGGATTGAAAAGCTGAGGGAGTTCATAACCGAAAACGAGCTGGACGGTGTTGTCATTTCCCATAGACCAAACCTCTATTACTTCACGGGTTCCGCCCCAGTTCTCGGCGGATACCTACTCGTAACCGCTGACGAAGCCGTTTTCTTCGTCCCCCAGCTTGAGTATGAAGAAGCCAAAGAAACCTCACGCGTTCCCGTTGAGGCTTTCAAGCGCGGACCGGAGCTCTTCGAGAGGCTCAAGCCCTTCAAGCTGAGGAAACTCGGAATCGAGGGAAGAACAGCCTATTCAACGGTCCAGAACTACAGGGAAAAGCTCGGCGTTGAGGAATTCGTTACTGTTGATGACGTCATAAAGGAGCTGAGGATGATTAAGACGAAGGAGGAGCTTGAAGTAATAGCGAGGGCGTGCGAGATAGCAGACCAAGCGATGCTCGCGGCCATAGAGGAGATAAGCGAGGGCAAGCGCGAGAGGGAAATAGCCGCCAAGATGGAGTACGTCATGAAGATGAACGGCGCTGAGAAGCCGGCCTTTGACACGATAATCGCGAGTGGTTGGCGTTCCGCTTTACCCCACGGTGTCGCGAGCGACAAGAGAATCGAGCGGGGTGAGTTCGTCGTTATAGACGAGGGCGCCCTCTACAAGCACTACAACTCAGACACGACGAGGACAATAGTCGTCGGAACTCCAAACGAAAAGCAGAAGGACATCTATCAGGCTGTCCTTGAGGCCCAGATGAAGGGCGTTGAGATGGCGAGGCCGGGAATAACTGCGAAGGAGCTCGACACAATTGTTAGGGACGTCATCAGGGAGTACGGCTACGGCGACTACTTCATCCACTCGACTGGACACGGCGTCGGCCTTGAGATACACGAGTGGCCCGGCGTGAACCAGAGCGATGAGACGGTTCTCAAGCCCGGTATGGTCGTCACCGTCGAGCCGGGCATCTACATTCCAAAGTTCGGGGGAGTCAGGATAGAGGACACAATAGTCATAACCGAAAACGGGGCCAAGAGACTGACGAGAACGGAGAGGGAGCTAATCTGATTCCACTAACTTTTTATTCTGTTGGTGTGCATTAACAATCTGGCGGTGGTAATGGTGGATAGCGTTGGGAGGCTCATCCTCCAAGAGCTTCGCGAGATTAAGGAGGAGCTTAGAGTGCTCAACTCGAAGATTGACAACTTTGCGGGCTATTTCGAAGCCGATGAGGACGAGCTTCAGGAGCTGATGTCGGAGCTTGAAAACGCTAAGAAAAAGGGCGTGAAGCTCGAGGAGGTTCTCCATGAGCTATGAGGTCGTTCTTTCGAGAAACACCCTGAAGTTTCTCAAAAAAACTGCCTCCCACTGACAGGGAGCGAATAAAGGAGGCCCTTCTTAAACTCAGCCAGAATCCCTGGTTCACACAATATAAAAAGCTCAGGGGTTATCCTTTTTACCGCATACGGGTTGGAGATTACCGCATAATTTACAGCGTTGAAGAAGACTCAAAAACGGTCTACGTCGTTCGCATAGGAAGGAGAGAAAACGTTTACGGCCTCTAATCTCCTATCATCGCCATTATTTTTCTGTGCAGGGCTTTAATCAGCTCCCTTCTATCTTCCATCAGAACCACGTCGCTCGAGCCTATAGCTTCCAGATTGAAGGCGAAGGGACTGGGAACGGCGTTCCTCTGGAAGACCACCTTTATCTTCCCGTTCCTAACCCAGCTCAGAAACAGTTCCGCGTTTTCCACATCCATCTTGTCCTCCATAATCTCGCGGTAGACCTCCTTCAGGAGCGGGAAGTCCGGGTAGTTCTCCTTGAGCACCTTAAGGAGCGAGACCGCCATGACCTGCTGCCTGCCGAGCCTCTTGCTCCTCCCGACGTAGCGCCTCAAAATTAGCAACCCTCGGTTGGCGACGTGGCGGAAGCGCCTCTTCAACAGTTCGGTGTTGTCTAAGGCCCTCTTCAGCGTTTCCCTCAGGTCATCCACCTCGAAAAGCTCAATCACTTCCTCCTCGCTCAGCTCAACCTCCGGCGGAAGGAGCAAAGCGAAGCCGTTGTCGTTTATCGCTATCCCGACGTTGCAGTTCTTTTTCTTGCTCACGAGGTGGGCGAAGGCCCTGCTCAAAGCGTCGTTGGCGCGCCTCCCAATTAGCGTGTGGAAGAAGTAGCGGTTCCTCCTGTTTCCCGGAACGAACTCAACAAGGACTGTCTCGTCGTCGGGAACCACCGAATACCTCGCCTGCTCGCGGAAGTAAGCGATTATGGCGCGCGAGGCCTTCTCGTCTATCCCGTACTTCCTCATCAACCTTTTGACGGCGTCCTTCCTGCTGAGTAGCCCCTTAACCTCCCTCCTAAAGCGCTGAATGTCCACCGCCAAATCGAAGCTGAGCGGGAGCATCTCGGAGAACCACGCCGGAATGGTCGGCTTGGCACCCTCACGCGGGATGACGTAGAGCTTGTTGCCTCTGCTCTTGACGAACTCGTAGGTTCTTCCAGCTAAGACGAAGATGTCGCCGGGCATCAAGCGCTCCGCGAACTCCTCCTCAACTGTGCCTATTAGCTTTTTGTCCATTGTGTAAACTCTGATTTTGGCCTCATCCGGAATGGTTCCGACGTTCATGTAGTAAATCGCCCTCGTCATCTTTCCGCGCTTTCCGAACTTCCCGTCCTCCAGCCATATCTTGGCGTAAACCTTCCGCTCCTCCAATCCGGCGTATTCTCCAGCTAAGTACCTTAAAACGCTCATGAAGTCCTTGAAGGACAAATCCCTGAATGGATAAGCCCTTCTGACAACGCGGTAAGCTTCGTCAACATCCCAGACCTTGTTTAAGGCCATTCCGAGGAGGTGTTGAGTTAAGACGTCGAGCGGGTTTTTAGGGATTCTGACGCGGTCTAAGCGTCTGTTCCTCGCGTTGTGCGCCAGAACGGTGACCTCGACCAGGTCATCTCTATCGAGAGCCAAAATAACTCCCTTGCTGACCTCGTGTAGCCTGTGGCCGGCCCTACCTATTCTCTGTAAAGCGCGGTTCACGCTCTTTGGCGAGCCGATTAGAACCACCAAATCAATCGTTCCAATGTCTATCCCTAGCTCAAGGCTGGTCGAGCTGTTTTTTGAGACGAAGCCATTGACAACGTAGTTCCCTGTTTCGGAGTTCAATATGCCATAAGCATCGGTGATGAAAACAGGTTCAATGGATTCAATTCTATCAAAGAAAACGTCTCCCTCGGCGAGTTTTCTAAGCTCCTCGATTTCAGGAATTATGTTTTCTCTCCTCTTCTCTCTTGCAACCCTCTCGTAAAAATCGAGAAGTTTCACCAAGTTTCTTCTGCTGATTTCACGGGTTCCGAGTTCGACTTTCACGGGATTATAAAAGCCAGCCTTTTGAAGCCTGTAAGAGCTGATACCAAGTGCTTCCCGGAGCTTTCTCAGGCGTTTGCCGATTCCTGGGATTACATCTTGGTTGGAGTACCCTTTCCCAGAGATTTCCTTTATTTTCCTAAGTTCTGGACGCCAAGGTTTAATTAGTTCCGCAAATTTCCTGAGGTACTCTCCTCCCAAGATGGCAACGGTGTAAGACATCCCGGTCTTTCTTATCTCCCTGGCCCTAAAGAATTGTCGTTCATTGTAATACCTTCTCCTGATGGAGGCAACGATTCCGAGCTGAAGCAAGAGATTGCGTATCCCCTCGGCGAACTCGGAGTTGAACGTAGCGAAGCCCGCTGAATACACTCGCCTGCCTTCTTTTATCTCAAGGTACCCATCACCATCGAAGTACCCTGAGAGAAACTGAGCTTTGTGCTCCTTTGGAAGGCGGTAGAGTATCTCTGGAAATCTGCCGTTGAGGGATTTCTTGCCCCCATTCCCAACGAACTCTCTGAACATGTGAAAAAGAACGTTAAAGGAAAGCTCAAGAGAGTATGTACTCTCGTTTTGCTTTCTTATGCTCCCCTCGATTCCGAGCTCCTCTTTGGCGAGCTTGGCATAATGCTTAAGCATGTCCAAATCGCTGGAGAACAGCGTTACCGTGCCATCTTTCCACGAACCATCGGCAATCCAGAAACCGAGCAATCGAGCCAGCCCAGGTGTGAACCTCTTCGGCAATTCATAGCTGTTTTTGTCGGAAGTTATCCTCACCACGTCGCTTTCGTCAAGGGTCATTCCAACTTCCTGGAGGACTACTTTTAGTTTGCTCCACCTAAATGGATACTCCCCTCGGAGTTGCTTCGATAAGTAGCTTTCACTCATGCCTAGCTTTCTTGCAAAAGCGTTAATTGAACAGAATTTAGTCTGAATGTTCTTCTTCAGTTCCCTTAGAAATTCAGTTCGAAGGTGCAGGTATGCGGAGTCCGGGAGGATTTCAAAAATGGGAACTTCTTCATCAGGACTTGGCAACCTGCGCAGAACTCCAACGTAATCACCCGGTTTAAGCTTCTCAACCTCAACCCAGGTGAGCTTTCCATCCTTTATCGTCAGGAACTTATGTTCTCGTGTGGCTTCAACTTCAAAGCCGAGCCTTGTCTTAAGCTTGACACCAGTCGAGTTGTATTCGATTCTGTGAGTTCCCCCAAACTCAACAAAACGACTCCTTGATTCTTTAACTCCCACGATTTCCTCATCTACACTAAGACCGTCAATTCTTCTAATGCCTCTGGAGGTAATAATTTTGGAATGACCCGGAACGCACACTACTGCTTTTAACTCGCCCCTCTTCAGCTTCTCCTCAACGTCCAGCCTAACCTCGCGTGATAGACTTGAGTGGTGCGTCTCTATTAGGCCTTCAAACTCTGGGTAGCGCTTCTTCAGGTTGAAGGCAACCCTCTCGGCACCGCTCCTCGTGTTGGTGAAGATTAGCGTCGTCCTGTGCTCCCTGATAAGCTCCGCCAGTCTCCTGTAGAGCGCCTCGCTCAGCGCTCCGGCAGGGGTGTAGATTAGGTCCTCGACGACGCTCTCGACCTTTATTTCGGTCTGCTTGGCGAAGCTGACGTCAACGATAAGGCCCGGCCTCGGCTCCCCGTTGTCATCGAAGCCGAAAACGAACTTCGCTATCTCCTCGAGCGGGTGTATCGTCGCGCTGAGGCCGATTCTCACGAACTTCTCCTCGGCCATCTCCTGAAGTCTCTCAACGCTCAAAGCCAAGTGGGAACCGCGTTTGTTCTCAGCTAGAGCGTGAACTTCGTCTATAATGAGGTATTTAACCGTCTTCAGCCTCTCGCGGAACTTGGGGGCGTTTAGAGCTATCGCAAGGCTCTCCGGGGTGGTTATCAGAATGTGGGGCGGTTTCTTCACCATCTTGCTCTTCTCGTAGCTCGACGTGTCGCTCGTCCTTATGCCGACGCGAATTTCGGGCAAATCGTAGCCGAGCTCCTTCGCCACTTCCTTAATTTCGGCCAAGGGCCCCTCCAGGTTGCGCTTTATGTCGTTGTTCAAAGCCCTCAGCGGTGAGACGTAGAGGACGTAGATTTTATCCTCAAGTTTGCCCTCCTTTCCGAGGAGAATCAGCTCGTTTATGGCCGAGAGGAAAGCGGAGAGCGTTTTTCCAGAGCCGGTCGGCGAGGAGATAAGCACGTTCTCACCTTTATGAATCTCCATAACCGCGTAGCGCTGTGGGGGCGTGAAGCTCCCGAACTTCCGCCTGAACCACTCCCTAACCGGCTCGCTGAGGATTGAAAATATCTCCTCGTCGCTGTATTCCCGTCTCGCCCATCGTATTCTTTTCCTCGCCATCGGCCACCCGTTGGACTTTCGGTTTTTAAACTATTCGGTTGGTTAAGCAAACTTTTTAAGTGGGCTTAGCGAACTAAATCCGGTGGGAGAATGGAGGTCGAGGAGAAGCTCAGGAAGGTTCTCAACGAGTTCAATCGCCTTCACGGTAGCGAGGCCAGCGCGAGGATTCTAAAGCTCGAGGGGGACGAGGTCGTTATAGAGTTTGAGGGCTCCTTCTGCGCCACCTGCGGGCTGTACGACTACTTCGACGACATCAAGTGGGAGGCTATGGATTTGGGCCTTGAGCTTGAGCCGGTCGAGGTCCTCGAGGCCGAGGAAGACGATTTCGAGCACGGCCGCTACGTTGTGAGGTATAAGCTCGAGAGAAAGCCCCTCCTTGCGGTGGACGGTAAGGATTAAAACTTTCGGGCAGATTTTTCATACATGAACTTACCTCCCCTCGCCGTTGCGCTCGCGCTCATCTTCCTCTGGGACGGCTACTTCTTCTTCAATTACATAATTAGCCTTTTCAGGAATTACATAATTAGGGAATGGACGCCGAGGGTTTCAATCATAATCCCGGCTTACAACGAGGGGGAAAGGGTTCTTAGAGCCATACGCTCGGCGCTCGCTCAGGATTATCCGGACTTTGAGGTCATCGTCGTCGATGACGGCAGTGAGGACAGCACGTTTGAAGTTGCTTCATCGGTAAGGAACCCCCGCCTGAAGGTTTACAGGAAGGAGCACGGGGGCAAAGCCAGAGCCCTGAACTTCGGCCTTTCTAAAGCCTCTGGCGAGATAATAGTGACGACCGATGCCGACAGCTACCTTGAACCGACCACGGTCAGGGAACTCGTGAGGCGCTTCTACTCCGACGAAGTGCTCGGCGTTGGAGGACAGGTCAGGGTCACGGGGGATTCCTTCCTTGAGAGGGCGCAGGACGCGGAGCACCTGAGGATAGCGATGTTCCGCAGGGCCAAGGAGCTTGAAGATTTGAGCCTCGCCCCAGGTCCGGTTTCGGCCTTCCGCAGGGACGCCCTCGAGAGAATCGGGGGCTTCGTCGAGGACATCGTCGAGGACTACGCCACCACAAAGGCCGTCAAGAGGCTCGGAAAGGTGGTCTACGCGCCAAGGGCAAGGGTCTGGACGGAGATGCCGAAGAACCTCTCAGTTCTCTGGCGCCAGAGGAAGCGCTGGTTCCTCGGCGACCTCA
>NZ_JAMONU010000109.1 GCF_027066465.1 Thermococcus sp. | reverse complement strand
CACCAAGCACATGAGCTACGCCTTCATGAGGGACGGCATGGAGAAACCGGAGGCTGGTGTTTAGTGGTCTCGATGAGGAACGTCTGGCTCCTCAACATCTCGACCTTCTTTTTCTTCCTCGGAATAAGCGTCGTAACACCAGTAGTTTCCCCGTTCCTCGTCAGCCTCCACGCCGAGCCCTTTCTCGTCGGCCTCGTTGCAGGCGTTACCTCTTTCCTCTCCCTCGTCTCCAAGCCCATAGGAGGTGCAGTCGGCGACAGAGGTTATCGCTTTCACGCCCTCGTCGGCGGGAACCTGCTCGGCTTAATTGCTGGAGTCCTCTACGTGGTCTCGGCAATAAGTGCCAACGTTTACCTCTTCGCCTTTGCAAGGGCCATTCACGGCTTCTCGATGGGCCTCTTCTTCCCCTCAAGCCTCTCAACGGCCGTTGATTTGGCTCCAGCAGGTAGGGTTGGTGAGACCCTCGGCTGGCGTGGCATGATGTTCTCCCTCGGCAACATAATCGGGCCGGCCATAGGCGGCTACGCCTCCGATGTAATAGGCTTCGCCGGAGCCTTCGCTCTAACGGCAATCTTCTCCGGGGTCGGAGCACTCTTCGCGCTCATCGCGTGGCGCGAGGCGGGTGAAGTCGTCAGGCCGAGGGAGCACGAAAAGGCCAGCTACCGCGAACTGCTCAGGATAACTTTCGTTTCAGCATCGCTGACGCTTTTCATGTTCTCGATGAGCTACGCGGGTGTTACAACGTATCTGCCTGCCCTTTACAAGTCCCTCTCCCTGCCCCAGAGCCTCTTCGGCTACTACATGATGGTCATCGGAATATTCTCCTTCATGACGCGCGTTATTGGCGGTAAAAGCGCCGACAGGCGCGGTCCCGTCCCGATAACAACCCTGGGCCTAACCCTTATGCTCGCCGGCTACGTTCTGCTCAACCTCTACACCCTCCCGCCCCGCTCCTATGTCAGCGCCGCCCTAATAGGAGCAGGCTTTGGACTGGCGGTTCCGGCCATGCAGCTGATGGCCCTCGGCGACCTTCCGGGGAGAATAAGAACGATGGGTTCTGGAATCTACACGATGTTCTTCGACCTCGGAACGCTCGCCGGTCAGGTCAGCCTCGGCTACGCCGCCCAGCTCTATGGTTACGCCGGCGTCTTTCCGCTCCTCCCGCTCATCCTGGGGGTCGGTTTTATAACCCTCTACGCGCCCGTCATCTGGGGGAAGGTCAATGCTCGTTAGGGTCTCCTACGGAACGGCGATAGCGATGGGCCTAATCAGGGCGAAGCTCCTTGCCAAGCCAACGACCGCGTATCTGATGACTTACTGGCCCGGCAAGTGCGCCAACGACTGCGCATTCTGCGCCCAGGCGCGCTCCAGCAGGACAAACCTCGACAGGCTCTCCCGCGTCACCTGGCCGGCCTTCGAGCTCAAAAAAGTCATCAAAGCCCTTCCCAACGGCCGTTTCGGAAGGATATGCCTCCAGACGATAGACTACCCCGGAATGCTCGACGACGTTCTGGCACTTCTGAGGGCGTTCAAGCCCCTCGGCTTGCCGGTCTCGGTCTCGATAACGCCCGTTTCGAGGGAAACGCTTGAGGAATTTAAGGGGCTCGGCGTTGACTACGTCGGAGTGGGCCTCGACGTTGCGAGCGAGAGACTCTTTAGCGAGATAAAACCCGACTTTGAGTGGGACAAGATGTGGAGCTTTGCAGGGAGGGTAGTTGACGTTCTCGGCCAGGGAAAAGCTTTAATCCACGTCATAGTCGGCCTCGGCGAAACCGACAGGGAGCTTGTGAAGGTCTTCGAGAGGGCCTACGCGATTGGGGCCGATGTTTCACTCTTCGCCTTCACCCCCCTGAGGGGAACGGGGCTTGAGAACCTTGAACCGCCGAGCATCGAGCGCTACCGTAAAATCCAGCTGGCGAGGTGGCTCGTCGAAAAGGGCCTGGGCAACAGGATAATCTTCGAAGGGGACTCCATAAAGGGCTTCGATTTAGCTGGCATCGAGGTTCCGCCATCGGTTTTCGCAACGCACGGCTGTCCAGCCTGCAACAGGCCCTACTACAACGAGAGGCCAAAGAAAGAGCCCTACAACTTCCCCCTTCTGCCGGAAAAAGATTTCGTTGAGAGGGTGGTTACTCAATTAGGCTCTCGAAGACCTCGTTGAACTCGGGCAGTGTAAACTTCTCCCTGACCTTTTTTCCCTGTGCAAGCTTTACCAGGGCCTCGGCGAAGCGGCGGAGTTCTTCGTCCTCTTCAACCAGCTTTAGCGTGGCCTCCATGTTCTCGGCAAGTTCACCCAGCTTCCCCTCCCTCTTGATTATCGCGAGTATGTCCCCGAGCCTCTTCACGCCGAGCCTGTAGTGGTCCTCACTCGGTGCCCTCAGAATCGCCCTAAAGGCGCACTTCACGGCTCCCCGATAGTTGTCCTCCTGCAGGAATATCTCCGCCAGCCGGAAGCAGGCCTCGAAGTAGAACTCCGGCTCAGTGTTAAGGCTCTCGTGCAGTATTTCGTCCAGCTTACTCTTCGCGGTTTCGAGGTCCTTCCTGTTCTCGGCCTCGAGGGCTTCCCTGAAGAGCCTGACTATCCTCTCCCTCCTGTTAAGCGGCTCGTATTTAATCACCATCTCTCTCACCCCTGCTTTCACGCCAGGCCTTTTCAAAGGAGGGCCACACCTCATCAAACCTCCTTTCAACCCGCCACCTTCTCCTAAAGGCGTTAAGGATGACAGTTAGGTCCCTCTTCAACAGCTCGTAGCTCTCCGGGTGAGCTGTGGTGAGGTGCTGGGCCCAGTCTATTATCAGGATATCATCGTCCGTTAAAACGACGTTGAACTCACTTAAATCCGAGTGAACTATACCAAAGCGCACTATCTTGAGGTACTCCTCGAGGATTCTGTCGAGGACTTCCCTGGCTTCTTCCCTCGTCAGCTCATCATCCCTCAGCTCCGCCAGCTCGGTCCCCTCAACGAACTCCATGACGAGAACATGCCTGTTCCAGGCTACCGGCTTCGGAACCCTTGCAATCGGGCTGAGCAGGACCAGAGCGTCGTATTCCTTCTTCGCGATGAGCCTTGAAACGTAGAGCCAGCTCGTGTGGTGTTTATCGGCGAAGACGTGGGAGTGGTAGCCAGCTCTCCTTGAGGCTGTCCTGCCCCCAACCCGGTTGAACTTAACGGCAACTTTCTCACCGGTCGGGGTTACCCCAACGTAAACGTCCGCGTCCTTTCCGACTCCAATCTGCGTCGTGCTTATCGCCTCTACAACGCCTTTCCTCGCGAGGGCCCTTATGGCCAAAACGTCGTAGCCGTGTATCGTGAGCTGATAGCCTATGTAGCCTATGTCGCTCCTCCGCCTGACGAGGGACATGTCGTCGAGCCTGCCGAGCCGAAACGATGCGGTCTCAACGTCCACCCCGGCAAAGCGCGCTACCTCCTCTAAGGGCACCCACTTGTGGTGCCTCATGTTGAGTTCAACTCCCCTGAGGATTCTGAAGTCCAAATCGCGGAGGTTTGGATAAGCTTCGAGGGCTAGAAGTTTGCTGACCATCTCCCCCCTCCAAGCGTTACTACCTCCCGGTTTTTATAAAGTTAGTCCGGCCACCTTTGTCCAACAGACTTTTAAGCGCTCAATTCGGCTACCGAGAAGCCTTCTTCGCCGTAGCGGTTCTCTACGCCCCGGCGTGGGGGTAATAAAGGGGATGAAGAGGGCAGAAAAGGTCAGCCGTACATGACCTCGTGCATCGCTATAGCCTGGGCGAGCCTCTTTTCGGCCCCCAAAACCTTCTCCACGGCCCTGAGGAAGTCGTCCTGCGTGACGTACTCCCTCCTGTCCCTGATGGCGAACATTCCAGCCTCGGTCGCTATGGCCTTCAAATCCGCTCCGCTCGCGCCCTCGGTGAGTTCCGCTATGATGCGCAGGTCAACGTCCTTCAGATTCATCTTCCTCGTGTGGACCTTGAGTATCTCAAGCCTTCCGCGGAAGTCCGGGAGCGGGACTTCAATCAGCCTGTCGAACCTTCCCGGCCTCAGCAAAGCCGGGTCGAGGATGTCGGGCCTGTTGGTTGCCGCTATGACCTTAACGTTCCCGCGCGGGTCGAAGCCGTCCATCTCTGCTAGGAGCTGCATCAGGGTTCTATTGACTTCCCTCTCACCACCGGTCGTCTCGTCCATTCTCTTGGCTCCAATCGCGTCAATCTCATCGATGAAGATTATCGTTGGGGCCTTCTCCTTGGCGAGCTCGAAAAGTTCATGGACCAAGCGGGCACCCTCTCCGATGAACTTCCTAACCAGTTCGCTTCCAACGACGCGGATGAAGGTTGCGTTGACCTCTCTCGCGAGGGCCTTCGCCATGAGGGTCTTTCCACAGCCAGGTGGCCCGTAGAGCAGGACTCCCTTCGGGGGCTCGATTCCAACCTTTTCAAAGAGCTCTGGATGCTTAAGCGGAAGCTCTATGGCCTCGCGGAGCTCCTGCAACTGCTTATCAAGACCGCCGATGTCCTTGTAGGTGACCCTGGGCCTCTCTATGACCTCAAAGCCGAGGACGCTCGGGTCCTTCTCGGTCGGGAGTAGCTCGACTATCGCCATAGTCCTCTGGTCCAAAGCGACCCTTGAGCCGGGCTTGAGCTTGTCCCTCTCTATCCACGGGGCTATTCTGACGACGAAGCGCGGTCCGTTGTAGTTCTGAACTATGGCCCTCTCTTCGTCAAGAACCTCTATAACCGTCCCCGCAAAGGCAGGTGGTTGCCTCAGCCTTGACATCTCCATTCTGAGCCTTGAAAGCTCCCTTTCCAGCCGCTCTTTATCAGCCTCAAGGGTTCTAACCTGGAGTTCAAGCTGTCTGATTCTCCTCTTCAGATACATAATGTAGTCATCGTAACCCTCTGGATGTCCAACGTTTATATCCTCAACGCTCATTCCAGTTTCACCTCTCCCAAGGTATCTATCTTCGTCATGCCTTTTTAACTCTATCCTCTCTCTATTGATGACTTTTCGAAATAGTATACGCCCAGACGCCCAATATACGAAATTCTTATTAACGTTGTGTTCATATTATGAACGGTATATCCACGGGGTGGGGTAGAATGCGCATCGAGGTAAAACTAAGACCCGCTGAGGAGGGCACGGTACTGCCGTTCAATTACAACTACGAAGTCTATACCCAGATACTCAACAAGATGTACCTCGTCTCACCCGAACTTGCCCGGGACGTTGAAACGAGTCACGCTGATTACTTCACGTTCTCAAGGATAATGGTCCGCAAAAGGGAGCTTCTTCCCGAACAGGGGATTAGAGTTCTCTCCGACGACGTTTCACTTTACATATCATCTCATTCTCCCGACGTCATAAAGGCCATAGCAGAGGGCTTCATCGACGACCCCCTCCTAAAGATAGGGAACGCGGCCTTCATAGCGGAGGACGTTAAAGTTCTGAGGGAGCCCAACATTGGAAGAGAAGTTCTATTCTCGACTCTCAGCCCCATACTCGTCAGAACCGTGAAGTTCGTTGACGGAAGAATGAAAATATGGGACCTATACCCTTCGGATGAAATGTTCTTTGACAAGCTAAGGAAAGTTATGCTGATGCGTTACTCAACCCTCTACGGGGAGATGCCCGACGACAAGGACTTTCACCTGGAGGTTCTCAAGTTCAAGCCGGTCAGGATTCTCGTCAGGGACACCTATTTCAGAAGCTCCCTCATGGTTTTTAGATACACGGGCTCGAAGGAGATAGCACTCTTCGGCTATGAAACGGGGTTCGGGGAGAAAACGAGATACGGGTTTGGAATGGTCAAAGTGATTGACTCAGAACCAGGACGAGAAGACCTATAAAGGCCTCAATCGCCCACACTATCGCCACCAGCTGGGGTTCTTTCACTTTAACTCTTTTCATTATGAACCCCAGAAAGCTCGGATAGGGGGGCGCTTTCAACGTTCCATCGGGCAGAACTTCGGTTTTACCCCTCTTTCTTACCCCAAAGCGAACTCCCGCCGCCTTTATGACGAAGTCCAAGAAGTGAGGAATTAACAGCATGGCGGCGTAGACCTCAACCTTTCCAACTAGTCCAACTATACCCATCAAAGCGCCCAAGCTGAGCGTTCCGGTATCGCCTGGAAAAACCTTTGCCGGATACCTGTTCCACCACAGAAAGCCGAGGGACGCGCCGAGGCCAACCAGTGCAATCTCCCTGGCGGTTCCTGTGGTTATTACGGAAAGGACGGCCAGCGCTACCGCGCTCGTTCCAACCTCAAGCCCGTTGAATCCGGCGAGCATGTTGACGAGGTTTGCGGAACCCGTTATGAACAGAACCGCGAAGAGAGGATAAAGAACGCCGAGGTTCAGCACGTGCCCGAAGAGGTTTATCGTGTGTCCAACGTTGAAGAACGCAGCTGGAATCGACGCCAGAATGGAAAGAACAACCTTATGGGACTGCTTCAGCGCCGTTAAATCATCAACGACCCCAACAAAGGCCAGGAGCAGAAACGGCAGAAGGTACCTTCCCCAGAGACAGCCCACCACCCCAACGGTCAGGGCTATGGCTATTCCCCCCATCTCCGGAACTTCGGGTTTCTCCGGCTTGTGTATGTCCCTTCCGGTTATCCCGGCGCTCCTCATTAGAGCCGCGACGTAGGGCGTGAGGATGAGCGATAAGATTAAAGCTATAAAGAGTGCTATCATCTCTAACACCAGGCCATCTTGGAGACTCCAAAAAATAAACCCTTCGGTGGTAGCATGGACATAAAGCTCGTGGTGTTTGACCTCGATGGAACACTCATAGGCGCAAAAAGGCCCTTCCGTGAAATCAAAGATGAGCTTAAGAGCAAGTTAGTGGAAATGGGAATCCCGAAGGACACCATCGGAGAGCTAACACCTATGTACGAGGGCCTCCTGGAGCTTTCAAAGAGGACGGGAAGGCCCTTTGAGGAGCTATATTCAATCTTGGTCGAACTTGAGGCCGAGAGAATGGAGGAGAGCTACCCGTTTCCCGGAGCCAGAGACGTTCTCGAGTTCCTGAAGAAAAAGGGTATAAAGCTTGCCCTGATGACGCGCAGTTCAAGAAAAGCAGCCGTCAAAGCCCTTAAAATGCACTCCCTTGAGGATTACTTTGACATTGTGCTCACAAGGGATGATGTTCCCTCCAAGGAGCTTAAACCTAGAGCAGAACACCTGAGGAGGATTCTTGAAGAAGCTGGTGTCCCCCCGGAGAAAACAGTGGTCGTTGGCGACCACGGATACGACATCCTTCCCGCTAGGGAGCTCGGGGCCTTGAGCGTTCTCGTGAGCGGACACCAAGCGGGCAGAATGAGCTTTCAGGTAAAGGCCGAAGCTGACTTTGAGGTTGAAAACCTGGCTCAGCTCAAGGAACTGTTCGAGAGACTTCTCTCCACCTACGTTGTAGTTCCAGCCTACAACGAGGAAAAGACCATTGGAAGCGTTTTAGAAGAGCTCCTCCGCTACTTCAAAAGGGATGAGATAATAGTAATAAACGATGGCTCCAGGGACAGAACCGAAGAAATAGCCCGTTCCCACGGCGTTCATGTTCTGACGCATCTCGTCAACAGAGGGCTTGGGGGAGCTCTGGGAACCGGCTTCGCATACGCGGTCAGGAAAAACGCAAAGCTCGTCTTAACCTTCGATGCCGACGGTCAGCATCTCATAAGCGATGCGCTCCGCGTCATGAAACCGGTCGCCGAGGGAAAGGCTGACTTTGCCGTTGGCTCAAGACTTAAGGGGGACACGAGCCAGATGCCCTTCATAAAGAAGTTCGGGAACTTTGTTCTCGATGCAGTTACCGCACTTTTCGCCCGCAGATACGTCAGCGATAGCCAGAGCGGTCTGAGATGCTTCAGCGGAGAATGTCTCCGCAGGATAAGGATTACCTGCGACCGCTACGCCGTTTCGAGTGAGATAATCATAGAGGCCTCAAAGGCCGGATGCAGAATAGTCGAGGTTCCAATCAAAGCCGTTTACACCGAGTACTCCATGAGGAAGGGAACGAACGTCTTGGAGGGCGTTAAGATAGCCCTCAACCTCCTCTTTGATAAGCTGAGGTGATTGAAATGTATGCGATACAGGCGATTGCCATAGTGGTTGTCCTCGCCCTTATAGCGTACGTCGTCGGACAGTACAAAAGGGGAGAGTTCGAGTGGGGGGACTTTCTGTTCTGGGAGGCCATACTGCTCGGCCTCTTCATAGTCGCCCTGTTCCCGATTAGGGTCGCAAACGAAATCAAGAGGTTGCTGGGACTTGGAAGGGGACTCGACGCACTGTTCATAGTGGCCATAGGACTCGCGTATCTGATAATCTTCAAGGTTTACCTCTCCGTGGACAGAACAGAAAGGGAAATAACCGAACTGACGAGAAAAGTGGCAATAGAACTTGAGGAACTCAACAGAAGGCTGGAGGAGATTGAGAAAAAACTTAAATGAACTCCCCAAACAGCTCCTCCAGGAAAACCCTCACGCGCTCCTTTGAGAGTCTGAACTGTCTTATCTTAACTATCCCCTTTTCCTGCGCCTCCCTCAGGAGCACCTCTGTTGCCTCGTTGGGGTACATCTCTTCGTAGACTATCTCCTTGATTCCGGCGTTTATCAGGAGCTTGAAGCAGGTGTCGCAGGGAAAGTGGGTGACGTAAAGCGTGGCCCCTTCGAGGCTTATTCCCTTCCGAGCGGCCATTGCTATGACGTTCTGCTCCGCATGAACGGCCCTGTGGCAGTGGCCGTCAACGATGAGACAACCGACGTCTATGCAGTGGTCCATTCCCCTCGGCGCGCCGTTGTAGCCGGTCGCCAGAATGTAGCCGTCTTTAACGGCAACGGCACCAACTCTAAGCCTCGGACAGGTTGCTCTAAGCGAGACCAGCTTCGCTATGAGCATGAAATACTCGTCCTTCGTGGGTCTAATCTTCTTTATTCTCTCAGCCTTTTTCTCGTCAAGCACTATCTCAATCATACCCATCACTGAACCTTCTTGATGTTCATCAGGCTGTTAATCTCAACGGTGATGCGGAGTATCCTCTCCTCGTAACTCGGGTGCGTTTCCACTATGGTTATCCTCTTGCGGTCCCTCTCTATACTCGGCTCTATGCTCGGAACCGCACTGAGCTTGACGTTCGTTCTCAGGTCTTCGTAATACTTAAGTTCCTCAAGGGCTTCTTTCAGTGTCATCGGGACTTCGAGCAGTCTGAGCGCCGTTTCATCGGCTTTAAACTCCCTGTTCTTCATGAACTCCGTCCTTGTAAGCTCGTAGGCCAGATACAGAAGAACGGCCGCCACCTTTACGAGGCTCTCACCGGCAATTACCAGGAGGCCCGTTATTACAAGCATCAGAAAACGTCCGTAGGTCACTATTGGAAAGCTCCTCGTGTCCCCGTTCTTTATGTGACCAAGCTCGTGGGCCGCAACTGCGAGAACTTCCCCTTCGTCGAGAACCTCAAGGAGGCCCAGCGACAGGACTATTGTGTTTCCAAAGGAGTATGCGTTCGGAATGTAGTCGTCAAGGAGATAAACTTTGGGCATTGGCACCCCTGCCTTCTCGGCAAGCTCCGCTACCCCATCGTAGAGCCAAGGCATTGCCTCCCTCTCTAGGGGAATCAGACCCTCCCCGTATTTGTGCCTCATGGCCCAGAGGTATACCACAACTAAGAGCACGCAGGAGCCGATGGCCACGCCTATTCCCAAATCTCCAAGGGCTTTTATTATCAGAAGGATTTCAAGGACAAGGATTACGTAGAACATGCCCATCACTTCTTAATTTTTGAAAGGTATGCGTAAGTTGCCTCCCTGAAGTTCGTCATAAGGGCATCCAGTATGCTCTTGACGACCTTTTCCTCAAACTCCTCCCTTGTGGTCGTTATAGAGTACACGTATCTCATGCCACCCCTGCCTTTTTCAACGCTCCTCTTGAGGAGACCTTTCTCACACAGGCGGTTCATCAGTATGCTTACGGTGGAGCGCCTTATCTCGGGATGGTTCTCCTTTATGTGCTCGTAAACCTGCCCCGCGGTCGCAACTTTTAACCTCCACATGAGCTCCATTATCTCAGCCTCAAGGGGCGGAAGAACTGCTTTTATGCCCTCCTCCGTTAGTTTGAACTCATGGGGCTCCACTCACATCACCGTTGGTATCTATGAAACCGCCTCCTAATAAAGTTTTGTCCGGCAAGGTTTTTAAATTCCCGTTGCCGAGTAGTTGCAGGTGGGCCGGTGGCTTAGCCTGGACAGAGCGTCGGCCTCCGGAGCCGAAGGTCGCGGGTTCAAATCCCGCCCGGCCCGCCAGAAAAACATTCCAGTTCCAGGAGAGACTCCCAGAGAAGCACGTGCCCCCAACCTAAAAACTTTTAATCTTCCGGGTTCTGTTAAGC
>NZ_JAMONU010000108.1 GCF_027066465.1 Thermococcus sp. | reverse complement strand
GCCTCGTCCAGCTCCATGCTCCCACCCAAAGGAGAGTCCGGCCGATTGTATTAATCCCTTTTCAAAACCAAAGGTTTAATAGAGCCTCCGAGAAACCCAGAGGGGTGGAAGAGATGTACGGGTGGAGGGGACGACTCGGCCTGATAGTGCCGTCATCAAACACCACGATGGAGATGGAGCTTCACAATTACCTTCCCGAGGGCGTTTCGCTTCACACAGCCAGGGTTCCGCTCAGGAACGTAACGGAGGAAGAGCTGGTTAAAATGAACACTTTGGCAGTTGAGAGCGCCAGACTGCTCAGGGATGCGGGTGTTGAGCTGATACTCTACGGGTGCACGAGCGGTTCCTTCATCGGCGGAAAAGACTACGAAAAGAGGCTTGAGATGGAGATTGAGGAGGGCGTTAACGTCCCGGTAATAAGCACCAGCACCGCAGTGGTTGAGGCTTTGAAGATGCTCGATGTGAGGGACTTAATCGTGATAACCCCTTACACCGACGAGATTAACGCCCGGGAAAGGGAGTTCCTTGAGGCAAACGAGTTCTCGGTTCTCGACATACGGGGCCTCGGTCTTGAGGACAACCTGGAAATCGGCAGGCTGGAACCTTACACCGCTTACCGCCTCGCGAAGGCGAGCTTCACCGATGAGGCGGAGGCGATTTTCATAAGCTGCACCAACTGGAGGACCTTCGAAATCATCGAGACCCTCGAGAACGACCTCGGAGTTCCGGTGGTTACCAGCAACCAAGCCTCGCTCTGGCTGGCCCTGAGGGAGATGGACGTCATGGAAAAGATTCCAGAACTGGGGAGGCTATTCACGGAGTACTGATGAGGAGGGGCCAAAAAGTTCCCTTCTTTTCACTGTCCCTTGCCCTTAAGCGTCTCCATGCGCCCCTCCCCCAGCAGGCACCCTGTTCTCTCTGAGGTCACGATGAGCTTAGAACCTTTCTGCCTTAAGACCAGAACGCACTCCCCAAACTCCGACAGTTCCCTGGCTATTTTCTCTTCGTCCAAGTCAATAACAAAACGAGAGAGATACTTCACATCACTCACCTTGGGCAGAGGCTCCGGCAACGAGGACGGGCTCTTCTATGGGCTTGGCCTTGATGATTAACTTGCCTCCAACGTCCTTGACTTCCATCTCAATCTCGGAGATTCCCTTTCCGGACCCGCCTCCCAGAGCCTCCGCGAACTTCGCAAGGACCTCATCGCTTATCTCGGCCTCCATGTTGGCAACAATCTTTGCCATGGAACCACCTCCTGTAAGTTCTCAGAGTCTCTATGGTGTTCATACTATTTAACTTTTTCGGAACTTTTGGTTTGTTCGGTTTAAACTGAACAAACAAAACAAACGAAAGAGTTAAAAACGATTGGATTGAACAGAGGACCATGAACGACGATGAAAGGTTCTACGTTGAGAAGATGCTCGAGAGCTTTGGCTATCCCCCGGCCTCGGCCAGGATATACGCCCACCTGCTCTTCGCCGGGAAACCCATGACCATAACGGAGCTGGCGCAGGAAACTGGGCTCGGCAAGTCAACGGTTTCCACAGCGTTGAGGCTCCTAGAACACGATGGCCTCGTGTACTACACCAAACTAGGCAAGAAAAAACTTTACAAGGCCAGAAGTGCGTTTCATAAGCTTCTCCTCTTTCCCAACAGAATACTGAAAGAGTACGTCGTTCCCCTGAGAAAACTGCTGGAGGCGAATCCTGAGGGACGCGAGGAAATCCTGAGGGACATCGAGGAGTTCGAGAAGATAACAAGGAAGATAATTGAATTCCTTGAAATTGCTGAAGATTAGCGAAATTCTTTTAACCTCTTCTTCTTTACTCACCGTAGGTGATACATAGTGCTGGAGCTCCTCGATGAAACAAGGAAGCTGTCGATTTTCACGGCCTATAACACGAACGTTGATGCGATAATCTACTTAGACAGTGCCACGGTTCAAAGGCTGATAGACGAGCTGGGAGCCGAGAACGTCAGAAAGAGAATGGAGGAGTTCCCAAGAGAGATAAACGAACCCCTGGACTTCGTTGCAAGGCTGGTTCACGCACTCAAGACCGGCAAGCCAATGGAAGTTCCCCTCGTCAACGAGGAGCTTCAGGACTGGTTTGATTCTCACTTCAAATACGATGTCGAGAGAATGGGAGGCCAGGCCGGGATAATAGCAAACCTCCTTGCGAACCTCGACTTTAGAAAGGTCATCGTTTATACCCCTCACCTTGCCAAAAAGCAGGCCGAGATGTTCGTCCCGAAGACGAACCTCTTCTACCCCGTCGTTGAGAACGGAAAGCTCGTTCTGAAGCACCCCCGCGAGGCCTACCGCGAGAACGACCCCGTCAAGGTGAATCGGATTTTCGAGTTCCGCGCAGGCACGACTTTCAAACTGGGCGACGAGACGATTACAGTTCCCTACTCCGGCCGCTTCATCGTTTCTGCTCGCTTTGAGAGCATAAGAATCTACACGAGGCCGGAGCTTAAGCCGTTCCTCCCCGAGATTGGCCTCCAGGTTGACGGTGCTATTCTTTCAGGCTACCAGGGGATAAGGCTCCGCTATTCCAACGGGAAGGACGCGAACTACTACCTCAGGGAGGCGAAGAAGGACATCCTCCTCCTCAAGCGGGAGAAGGACGTTAAGGTTCACCTCGAGTTCGCCTCGATACAGAGCAGAGAATTGAGAAAGAAGGTCATCTACAACCTCTTCCCGCTCGTTGACAGCGTCGGCATGGACGAGTCTGAGATAGCCTACGTTCTGAGCGCCCTCGGCTACTCCAAGCTCGCGGAAAGGATATTCACCTACAACCGCATCGAGGACACCGTCTTGGGCGGAAAAATCCTCATCGACGAGATGAACCTTGAAGTTTTGCAAATCCACACGATTTACTACCTCATGTACATCACCCACGCTGACAACCCGTTGAGCGAGGATGAACTCAGGAAGAGCCTTGAGCTGGCGACGACTTTAGCGGCGGCGAGAGCCTCGCTCGGCGACGTCCGCTCGCCCGAGGACTTCAGGGTCGGTCTGAGCGTCCCCTACAACGAGCGCGGGGAGTACGTAAAACTACGCTTTGAGGAGGCCAAGAGGAGGCTTAGAACTAAGGAGTACAAGGTCGTGATAATCCCGACGAGGCTCGTTAAGAACCCGGTTTCAACGGTCGGCCTCGGCGATACAATCTCAACGGGAGCCTTCACGAGCTACCTCGCGCTGCTGAGGGGGAAGGGCGCGCTTTGACGTCTTCTTAATGTTTTCTTGTTCTCTAGAGGACCGTTAGGCTTGCCTTTGATTGGTACGGTATGCTGTACCAGTCTTTAAAAAGGGACGGTACTGCATGGTGCACCGCTCACTCAACCAGCCCCTCCAGAAGCCTCGCCTTCTCCTGGGCTTTCTTGAGATGCCCGACGGTAACCTTGGTGTAAATCTGGGTCGTTGAGAGGTTGGAGTGGCCGAGAAGTTCCTGAATGGCCCTTATGTCAACCCCGCGCTCGAGCATGTGCGTTGCGAAGCTGTGGCGAAGCCTGTGGGGCGTGACTTCAACGCCCGCCCTCTTCCCGTACTTTCTCAGGAGGTACCAGACGGTCTTCGTTGACAGTTTGTCCTTGCTCCTCCTCCGCTCCTCGACGAGTAAATATTCGCTCGAATCGGAGCGCGTTTCGAGGTAGGAGCGGATTTCCTCCACCAGAAACTCGGGAATCGGCACGACCCTGTCTTTCGCGCCCTTTCCACCGCGAACGACTATTATGCCCCTCTCCAGGTCCACGTCGCCTCTCTTCAGGTTGACAAGCTCGCTCACTCGCAAACCGGCCCCGTAGAGCAGGAGAACAATCAGCCTGTCCCTCTTTCTCATTGGAGGGATAACGGAGAGGAGCCTCTTCACTTCATCGCGCGTCAAAGCTTTAGGCAGGCTTCTCGGCACCTTCGGCGGCTTCAGCTTCTCCGCTTCCTCATCGTAGCCCTCGAAGCGGAAGTAGGCCCTCAAAGCCTGAATGACGAGGTTTAAGCTCCTGTTGGAGTAGCCCTCCCTCCTAAGCCTCGCCAAGAAGCGGAGGGCGGAGCGCGCGTTTATCTCTCCGCCCCATTCGAGGTATCTTCTGACGTAGTAGGAGTACATCCTAACGGTGTTCGGACTCTTGCCCTCGAGGTCAAGGTAGGTCTCAAACTCCTCTATAACGTCCATTGCTCAGCCCTTACTCAATCTCCTCCGGCTCTACTTCGGTATCAATAACCTCTGGCTCCTCCTTCCCGGGGGTTTCTTCCTCCTGCCGTGTGGGCTTCTCCTCCAGCCCCTCCTTGATTGCCAGGCTGAGGTAGACGGTCTTCATGAGCTCCTCGATAAGCTCCTTTTCCTCCGCGAAAATGTAGCCCTGACCGACGACAACCTTTCCGGCAAGGCCGAGCTTCTCAACAGCTATGGCGAAAATTCTCTCATCCGGAACGGGCTCGGCCGGGAAGAGGTTCGTCCAGGCCTCCTCAATCTTGACCGGCCTGCTCTTCTTGTCAAGGAGCCCCTTAAGCCCCTCGTTCTCGTTCCTGAGGCGAACGTACTCCGCATGCAGCTCCTCGTACTTCTTCTGGAGCTCCTCGTGCTCCCTGTAGAGGTTTTCGTATTCAGTGGCCAGCTGGTCGTATCGGCCTTTCATGTCTAGAAGCTGTTTTCTCAGCTCCATATACTCCGGGAGAACCTGGAGGCTCTTCAGTCCTGCTCTAACGAGGGCGTTTCTGAGCTCTTTCCTAACGAGTTCTACATCAACATGCTCAAGGTCGTGGCCGAGCGGAAGCTTCATCCTCTCGATGTGCCCGACCATCTCGCCGAGCTCGTTGAAGAGCCTCTCCGCCAGCTCCCTTCCTACGCGGTCGGCGTCGGTCGCTATGATGAGAAGGTCCGCTCCAGCGGCCGCGCTCTTGGCGATGTCTATGTTAGTCGTCGGAATTATCGAGGAAATCGTGATGTTGTATTCGCTTCCCAGGGCCAGCCCTTGAAGGGCTTTACTCACGACTTCGACGTCGCTTGCCCCCTCAACGAGAATCCTGACGTCAACTATCGCCATCTCCACCACCAACCTAACTTTTCTCACGGGTTTAAAACGGTTCTCATACCTCAACCTTGAGCGAGGGCCTTTCGAGGATTACCCTTCCGTCGGGGAGGAGTGAAATCGAGAGGGCCTCGATTCTAACCCCGGCCTTCTTCGCCTCCCTCAAAAGCCTCGCGAGTTCCGGGTCGCCCTTCTCATAGGGCCGGAACTTCTCGACGCCGGGCATCGCTCCGATGAAGATGATTATCGCGTCCTTTCCGGCTTTGACAAGCTCGATTAGCTCCCTAACGTGCCTCCGGCCGCGTAAAGTTGGGCAGTCGGGATACATGGCGTACTCACCCCTCTCGCCTCCCCTCAGGACGGCGCTCTTCATCTCGCCGTAGAGCTCTCCACCGGGACACTCAAAGAGGTAGTCGAGGCGGGAATTCCCAACGCGAACTTCCTTCCACTTTATCGAGCAGTCCTTCAGCCAGGGGACGAGGCCGAGCTCAACGGCCCTTTCAAAGGCCTTGGCCTGAGTCCGCGTGTCCACTATCGCTCCCTTTCCGTTCAAGTCCTCGAAGGCTATCAGAACGAAGTCGGTCTTTCCCCCGCTCTTGGGCGTGCAGAAGACCTTTCGTCCCGGAATCATGAACTCCTCCAAACGACCGGTGTTGGTGAGAAGGGCCCTTCTAATTTCGCCGTTCACCTCGACCAGAGCGACGAAGCGGTTGAGCCTCTCCACGAACTTACATGGAACCACGCCGAGCTTCAGCAGGACTTCCTTCATGGCCCTCTCTTTGAGTAATGAGATTATAAACCTTAGTCGCTCGGCTTCCCAAATCCGGCATTCAGTCGGGAGAATCTTTGCACACCTAAACCCTTAAAAGCCCATTACGATGACTATCTAAACGGTGGTGCCGATGGTGGACTTCGAACTGCTCAAGAAGATTGTTGAGGCCCCAGGAGTTTCTGGATACGAATTCCTTGGCGTCAGGGACGTCGTTATAGAGGCCTTCAAGCCCTACGTCGACGAGATTAGGGTGGACAAGCTCGGAAACGTCATAGCGCACAAGGAAGGAAAGGGGCCGAAGGTCATGCTCGCCGGACACATGGACCAGATTGGCCTCATGGTGACCCACATCGAGAAGAACGGGTTCTTAAGAGTGGCACCGGTCGGCGGCGTTGACCCGAGGACGTTGATAGCCCAGCGCTTCAAGGTCTGGATAGACAAGAACAAGTTCATCTACGGTGTCGGTGGAAGCGTTCCGCCGCACATCCAGAAGCCCGAGGAGCGCAACAAAGCACCGACCTGGGAGCAGGTCTTCATCGACATCGGTGCCGAGAGCAAGGAAGAGGCCGAGGAGATGGGCGTTAGGATAGGCACCGTCATCACCTGGGACGGTCGCTTGGAGAGGCTCGGAAAGCACAGGCTCGTCAGCATCGCCCACGACGACAGGATAGCCGTTTACACCCTCGTTGAGGCGGCGAGACAGCTGAGCGAGACCGATGCGGACGTTTACTTCGTCGCGACCGTTCAGGAGGAGGTCGGCCTCAGAGGAGCGAAGGTTTCGGCGTTTGGCATAGACCCGGACTACGGCTTCGCCCTCGACGTCACCATAGCGGCCGACGTTCCGGGAACTCCGGAGCACAAGCAGATAAGCCAGCTCGGAAAGGGCGTTGCGATTAAGATAATGGACCGCTCCGTCATCTGCCACCCGACGATTGTCAGGTGGATGGAAGACCTCGCGAAGAAGTACGAGATACCCTACCAGTGGGACATCCTCACCGGCGGAGGAACCGACGCAGGAGCCATACACCTCAACAAGGCAGGCGTTCCGAGCGGCGGCATAAGCATTCCAGCAAGATACATACACTCCAACACGGAAGTTGTTGACGAGCGCGACGTCGATGCCGCTGTCAAGCTGACGACCAAGGTCATCGAGGAGATTCCGAACCTGAAGCTTTGACGCTTCCTTAAATTTTATAAGCCTCTTCTCAAACTTTTCTTCAGCATTGCTCAAGGGTGTCCAGCGATGGAATCAAGGACGTCAGAGGTGCCTTTCTCGGCTGACTGGGAGGCCGTCAGGTGGGTTACATCGAAACCAAGGGAGCTTTTTCACTCCTTGCCCTTCGAGGCCGAGGTTTTCGGTGAGGAACCCTACGAGGTCAGGCTCAGGGTAAAGAAGCGGTTGCTCAGCTTCACTTTTACCGGAAGGCTCAACGTGGCCTTTGCTGAGTCAACTGCCACCTACGTGATGAAGGGCCCGAAGGGACTGCTGATTCTCTCGGCGAGCGTTGACGGAAGCACGCTGGTTTCAAGGGCATCGGCAGACCTGGTTGAGCGGTTCGTGGGGAAAAAGCTCGAGGCCCTCGTTAGGGGCTTTGCTCTAGCGGTCTGCCGGTTCTCGGAGAGCTACCGCAGAATAGTTGGGAAGATTCTGCCGATGGGTGAGAACGAGTTCTACGTTCGAGACCTCTGGGAAGGGGACATTCCCCACCTCATAAGGTACCTCCGCTTTGCGCTCGGGAGGAGGAGCTTCACGCTCGTCGGCGAGGGGAGGGGAAAGTTTAGGGTCGAGGCGAAGGACGGCATCGTGAGAAGTTTTGAACACACGGACTCCTCGGGGAGCGCCATAGTTGAGGTGAACAAACCTTTTCTCGACGTTGGCGAAGACGATTTTTCAGGTCTCGGCATCTCTGGGGAGTACATCGTTAGACTTCTCTGAGGCCTCGGTTTTCTTCATGAGCTTCACGTACTCGTAGGCAAAGAACGCGGCCCCCATGGCAATCCCGCCGAGTTCAAAGGGCCACCTGCTCGGCAGGGGTAGACCCCTGTGCCAGTTCCTGAGGAGGTAGTTCTGGTAGAGGAAGAGGTATCCGAGCCACGCTATTATTAAAGCCTCAACGCCGTATTCCACCAGCTTCCTCTCCCGCTCTTCCATTTTCATCACGGGAAAGGTTAAAAGCGTGCCGTTAAAACTCTTTCCATGCAGGAAATTGACCTCCAGTATTTCCCCTACGAGTCCCTTCGACCCAATCAGAGGGAGTTCATAGAACTCGCCAGGAAGACAGTTGAGAGGGGAGAAAACGCCATAATCGAGGCCCCTACGGGGTTCGGTAAGACGGTGAGCATTCTGGCGGGGGTTCTGCCCGTCGCGAAGGAACTCGACCTCAAGGTTCTCTATCTGGCGAGGACTCACAGGCAGATGGACCGCGTTATCGAGGAGCTTAAGGCGATAAACAGGAAGGCGAGAGTTTCAGGGGTTGAGCTTAGGAGCAGGAAGGAGCTGTGCCTCCACAACTACCTGAGGCAGTACACGAGCGATGCCTACACCGCTATGGTCGTCTGCAAGAACCTGAAGAAGCTTGGAAAATGTGAGTTCTACGAGAACGAGAAGAAGAAAAAGACCGAGTTCAACGAGCTGGTCAATTTTTTCCTCGAAGGCCCGGCTCATCCCTCTGAAATCCTGAGCTACGCCGAAACCTTGGAGCTGTGCCCCTACGATTTAACGAAGAGGATAGCCGAAAAGGCGGACGTCATAGTTGCGAGCTACCTCTACGCGGTAAGCCCGACGATAAGGGAGAGCCTGATAAGCTCGCTAGGGATTGACTACTCCGACCTGATAATCGTCTTCGACGAGGCTCACAATTTGCCGGACCAGGCGATTTCCGCTTTGAGCGACAGGCTGAGCATTCACACAATCAACAGGGCGATAAGAGAGGCCGATGAATACAGGGAAAACGAGATAGCAAACTTTCTTAGCATACTCGGTAGGGGCTTGGAGCTACTCTTCAACGAGAAGCTCGCCGAGAGAGAAGTTCAGGAGACGCCTATTCAGCCCGAGCTGGTCTTTGCTCATCTCATAAGAACCCTTGGGATAAGCGAACGCTGGCTCGTTAAAACGCTGAACGAGATGGTCTCAATCGGAGAGGCGATAAGGGAAGACCGGATAGGGAAGGGCAAGCCACCAAGGAGTTACATAGGCCGCGTCGGAGAGTTCCTGCTCCTCTGGTTCTCGCTCATTGGAAGGGAGGACTACCTCTTTCTGCTCAGCAGGGAGAGTGGCCTTAGCCTTGAGCTTGTGGCTTTGGACCCATCAAAGGCACTGACGTTTCTTCACGAAGTTCACAGCGCGATTTTCACCTCCGGAACGCTCACCCCCCTTGAGGCCTTCAGAGACGTTATGGGGGTTGAGAAAGCTACCCTCAAGAAGTTCCCGAGAATAGTTAGAAGGGAGAACGCCCAGGTTCTGGTTGCTAAAGACGTCTCGACGCGCGGTGAGGAGCGCTCGCTCCAGGTTTACAGGAAGATGGTGGACTACATCGTCGAGGCGGTTAAGCTAATCCCCAAGAACGTCGGCGTCTTTACGGCCTCCTACGAGGTTCTCCAGGGTCTCCTTTCGGCCAACCTTGAGGTCAGACTTGAGGAAACGGGGAAGGCGATATTCATTGAGCGGCAGGGGGCAAGCTCCGCCGAGAACGACGCGATGGTTGCCTCGTTTAAAGCCCACGCGAAGGGCAACGGAGCGGTTCTGCTCGGTGTAATGGGCGGGAGAAACAGCGAGGGGCAGGATTACTCAGGAGACGAGATGAACGGAGTCATACTGGTCGGGATTCCCTACGCGAGACCCACTCCGCGCGTTCAGGCCCAGATAAGGTACTTCGAGCGGAAGTTCCCGGGAAAGGGCCGTTACTACGGCTACTACCTGCCGGCCCACAGGAAGCTGGTTCAGGCAGCGGGTAGGGTTCACCGCTCTGCGGAGGAGAAGGGCTCGATAATAATCCTCGACTACAGGGTTTTGTGGAGGAGCGTTAAGAAGGACTTCCCGGACTGGATGGTGGAAACTATGAGGCCCGTTGATTTAGCGAGGATGAGACTTTACCTGAAACAGTTTTGGTCTAAACCCTGAACTCCTTCTCGACCCTAACCTTGGCCCCGTCCACGTAGACGACCTTAACAAGCTTGTAACGTCCCGGAGGCAACTCAAGGGGAAGAACCTGCTCCACGGTCTCGCCGGGAATCAGAACTATCCTTCTGTCCAGAAAAACTATTCCCGTCTCAATCCTCCGCCAGAAACCGGCGTGTTCGTACAGTTCAACTCCGTTGTCCACCTCAACCTTTGTCGCATTTGGGTTTGTAATTCGAAGGATAACCCTACCCCTCTCAACCTTGACATCTATGTCAAGTTCAACTTGGGGTGGAGCCGCCGCGTTGATGACACCAACGTTATCCTTTGAGGGAACCTTAACTATCTTCATCAAGATGTACCTTTGCATTCTTTCAAATAAACTTTCCGGAGAAAGCTTTGCACAGCCTTTGGGAAAGGCTGGCGAAAGGAGTACCCTTCTTACCCATAGCAAAAAGCCAGTTGTGCACTGTTCGAGTGCAAGTTCAGAAGGAGTTTAATATCAAAAAGATTTTTTAAGCAGTTCCAAT
>NZ_JAMONU010000107.1 GCF_027066465.1 Thermococcus sp. | reverse complement strand
GCTTCCGCGCTCGTTCCGGTAACGGTGATGTAGTAGATGCCGTTCTTCGGGTCGTCAGCGGTGTTGACGAATATCTTCGTCGGTCTCTCCGTGTGCTCCTCGACGATGCCCTTCGCCGCCTCGTAGATTTCCTCCTTGACGGCCATATAGTCGTCGGGGTTGTCAACCTCGCTGTCAACTATCGCCGCCGCTATGGTCAGGTCAATCTCATCGCCCTTCCTGAGGCCCATGACCTTTATGTCCTCTCCAACGGCGGGGCACTTCTTCTTGAACTCGTCGCTGTTGAGAAGCTTTTCAGTCTCGAGGACTATCCTCTCGGTCTCGCTGAGCGGGGCGTAGCCAACTCCAAAGGAAGTGTCGTTTGCGAGCGGAATCGGGTTCTCCTTGGCCTTGTTGAAAACGCCGACGAGGTCAACGCTTCCCTGCCCGATGCGGGAGTCTATGACGACGTGGTGCTCAAGGTCGAGATGCCTGACGGCCTTCCTGAGGTATTCCTTGGCGGCCCTTATTGCGACCTGGTGAACGGGGAACTCCTCCCTGTCAACCAGCTCAACGGCCCTCCCCGAGAGGAGAATGTAAATCGGCTTGATGACCTCGCCACCACCGAACTGCGGGTAGGCCCTACCGCCAACGACCTCGACCTGGTCGGTGTTGTGATGGAGGATTATCCCGTAGCGCTTGATGTACTCCCTGCTGAGGGCCCTGCTCACGGCCTCTGCTATTCCATCGGCTATGCTGTCGGGGTGGCCTATTCCCTTTCTCTCAACGAGTTCAACCTTCTGCATCTCAACCGGGGTTCTTACAAGCTCTTCAACAACGATGTTCCTAACTTTCTCGGCCATGAGCGTCACCACCTTTCCTTTTAGCAAAAGCCGGTTCGGTGGAACTTTTATATAATTTTCGGCATGAATTAGGGAATCTAACATTCCTCACAGTTATGAACTTCGAAATCCTTAAAAGGCTCCTCGAAAAATTTTCTACGACGGTCCCGCCCGGTTGGCCCGCCGGACGGAGTGGGCTGGGCCCTCGATGAGGTCCCGTGGACGATGCCGGGCGGACAGGGCTTGGCCTCCGGACCGCCTGAGGGTGGCTCGGCCTTCGATGACGGTGGGGGATAGCCAAGCCCACATTTTTAAGCTCATTCTCCAACTCCCTTCGGTGGGAGCATGGACTCGGAGATAGAGGGCATCATCGAGGCCATTAGAAGGACCCTCGACGAGAAGGACTCCCTCAGGGAAGAAGCCCTGAAGGTAGCGAGGGAGATAGTGAGGCTGAGCGGGGACACCGTCAAAGCCCTCCACAGGGGCGACCTGAGCCTCGCAAGAGAACGCTGGGAAGAGGCCAGGAAAAGGGTTTTAAAACTCAGGGAGATTTTGGAAAAGCACCTCGACCTATACTATTCTGGCTACGTTCAGACGGCCCATCAGGAGTTCGTCGAGGCGTCCCTTTTGATGAGCTACATAATGGGGAAACCGTACCCCTGGCCCTCGGACCTCGGCGTTCCTGAAGCGGACTACGTTCTCGGCGTCGGCGACTTCATAGGTGAGCTGAGGAGATACTTCCTTCACAGACTTCTTGAAGGCGACTTGGAGAGCGCTGAGAGGGCTTACAGGGAGATGGAGAGGGTTTACAGCGCTTTGATAACCCTCGAGTATCCGAAGGGACTCGTCAACGTGAGGCAAAAGCAGGACCAGGCGCGCTACGCCCTTGAGAGAACCCTCGAAGACCTTACGAGGGCCAGGCTCAACAGGAGCCTTGAAGAAAAGCTTGAGAAGGCACTGAAGAATGACTGAATTAAAGGATTACATAGTTCCCGAAAAGCTCAAGCGAATAGCGGAAATTCAAAGAAAGCTTGCCGAAAGGATAGTTGAGAGACCCCTCCGTCTCTCTGAGATTAAACGGGTTGCCGCCGTTGACGTCTCCTACAGAGGGAATTTTAGTTGCTCCGCACTCGTCGTGTGCACCTTCCCGGAGTGCGAGCCGATAGAAACGAGGACCGCCAGAGTCGAAGTTGCCTTCCCCTACGTGCCCACCTACTTCTTCCTCAGGGAGACGAGGCCCGTTATCGTGGTTACGAAGGGGGCCGAGTTCGACGTTCTTCTTGTCGAAGGCCAAGGAAGGGCGCACCCAAGGGGCTACGGATTGGCATCTCACATCGGACTGCTCCTGGGCAGGCCAACAATAGGCGTCGCAAAGAAGGCCCTAAAGGGTGTTGAACCGGAACTCTACAGGAGGGTTGGAAAAGCTTATGTAAGCGTCGGGCACCTCGTTGATTTGAAGTCGGCCGCCGACGTTGTGAGCGCCCTCGGGGGAAGCTATCCCAAACCGCTCAAGCTGGCGGATAGGCTTTCAAAGGGGTGCTGGATATGAAGAAGGTCATCCTCCTTGTTTCGCTCGCGAAGAGAGGCTCGGTGGGCAAGAAGGTGCCCGTGACCGTTAGGGAACTCGCCTCGGAGATTAAAACCTCCCCCCAAACTGTTCTGAGACTCCTGAGGGAGATGGAGAAAGAAGGGCTTATAGAGAGGGCCGTGAGGGGAAGGCGAACCTTCATCGAGGTAACGCCGAAGGGAGCGAGCTTCCTGAAGTCCCTCTGCGATGAGATATCGAGGGCACTCTCGACGGGGGTTGTAATTGGGGAGGTCGTATCCGGGCTTGGGGAGGGAGCGTACTACGTTAAGCAGTACGCCCCGCTCATACGGGAGTACCTGGGCTTCGACCCCTATCCAGGGACGCTGAACGTCCGTGTTCTGTTTCCAAAGACGGTCTTCGACGCCCTCTGCAACGTAAGGCCGGTTCTGATTCCGGGCTTCATAAAAGAGGGCAGAACCTTTGGGGACGTTAAAGCGTACCGGGTGAGGATAGACGGGGTTGAGGGAGCGATAGTTATACCCTCAAGGACAATACACCCCCCTAAGATAGCGGAGATAATAGCCCCCGTAAAGCTGAGGGAAAAGCTTAAACTTAAAGACGGCGACAGAGTTAGGGTGGAAGTGGTAGAATGACGTGGAAGTCTGTTGCGACGTTCGTGGGACTCGGTGCTTTCATCGGGTTCATAATAGCCGTGCTGAGCTACGCGCCCGTTGAGAACAGCCTCTTTGCCTACGGCATCTACGCCGGAGCGCTGATTGGAGCCTTTATGGGGCTGAAATGGCGGGTTGACTTTCGCTCAGCCCCCGCGGCGTTCCTCCTCGGCCTTGGGGTGACGTTCGCGGTTGGCCTTGTCTGGGGGGTTTCGGGAATAAACGTGCGCCTCGCTCAGTTTCTGCTGGCCCTGGTTATGGCGGCCATGGTTCTCATAAAACCGGTGAACTTCACGGACGTTCTCCTCAGCCCCGCCACGTACCTCGGGGGCTTTGCGATAGCACTGCTAACGCTGAAGTTCTACTCCCCCCTTCAGGGGGTTGAACACGGGGTCACCGCGGTAATCATAATGACGGGGAGCGCCATAACGTTTGTGTTCTTCGGCTCGCTGGCGAGATGGGGCTTTGAGAAGTTTCGGGAGCTGGCCGGGAGGAACAATGTTTAAATACGTTCAATAATAACCTCCTCCGGTGATTGAAATGGTGATGCGCCTCTCAAAGCTTTACGGAAAGCAGATTTACAACACAAAGGGCTACTACGTCGGTTACGTTGATGAGGTTCTCATAGAGATAGACAGGGGCGCCGGAAGGGTTCTGGCCCTCGTTCTGCCGGGTGAAAAGGTGGGGATACCCTACGACCGGGTCACCGCGATAGGGGACATAGTCCTAGTCAAAGCCAGGGAAGGTTAGCCCTCTTTAACTTTTAACGCCTCCAGGAACCTTTCCGTTATTGCCTCCTCCGCAAGTTTCAGCAGAGACTCCTTGTCCTTGGCTGATTTGAAGAGGCCGAGGGGTATTCTAGCACCGGCCGACTGGGGGTGACCCCCTCCGGAGCCTATATCCCCAAAGGCTTCCTTCATCACAGCCCCTATGTTAACCCTCACGTCCCTCGTTCTCGCGGATATCTCGATTTTGTCATCAACTATGCCGAACACGAGAACTGTGTTTATGCCCTCGAGCCTGAGGAGGAAGTCCGCCGCCTCCGCCAAGGCGTCCCTGTTGCTCACGAAACCGACGTTGCTTATAACGACGTTCTTGTAAATCTTCCTGTGGAGTATTGCCCTCGCGAGTATCTCCGCGGTCTCTGTGCTTATATCCGGGTGCTCTATCTTGTCGAGGAGTTCGTAGTCCACCTTTCCGGCCAACCACTCTATCGCCTTGAGGTCAACCCTGCTGAGCTTTGAGAACTTTTTGGTGTCTATGTAAATCCCGTAGAAGAGGGCGGTTGCGAGGAGAGGATTGACCTCCATGTTCAGCCCCCTGAGGTACTCCACGAGAATGGAAGACGATGAATTGACGTCGGGCCTTATATCGAGGAATGCGTCCTTCGGGATAACATCAGAGAGATGCTGAAGAACCTGATGGTGGTCTATTATGACCTTTATCCTCTCGTAGTCAGGCTGTTCGAGAACCGTTATGTTCCCGTTGGGCTGGCAGTCCACGAGGGCTATGAAGGGGTACCTCCTCAGCTCGTAGGAGCCTCTGGAGAGCTTCATCAGGTTTATCCCCAGGAGGTTCACGAAGGCCCTGTTCTCATGGTGGGTTATATCACCCCCGTAGGCTATCTGGGTCTTGAAGCCTAGGGTCTGGGCTATGACGCTGAGGGCGGAGGCGCTCGCTATCGAGTCAGGGTCCGGGTTGTCGTGCATCAGTATGAGGAGGGAGTCTCCCTTTGATTTAAGCTCCTTGAGGTGCTTTATAAGGAGGTTGACGTTCTTCTTCTCACCTATCATTTCCACGGTTTTGATAACGGCCTCCTTGAGGGCCGCCCGGGGAGAAATCGCATAGTCAACCCGAACGTCAGCCTCAAACTCCTCCTTTATGGAGGAGACGATGTCGTCTATGGAAACATCATCGGGCAGAAGCGTTAGAACGGGAACGTCCTTGTTGTTCGACCTGATTACGTAGAGAGTCTTCTTTATTGTCTCAACGTTCATGGTCGTTATTATGACTAGCTCCGCCCGCTCTATCCCGGCTTTGAGAAGGGTTGCAGTGTAGGAGAAGTCGCCGTGAACAACATGAAAGCCGCTCTCCTCAAGGGCCTTAGCCCGGATTTCATCTTTCTCGATTATAACCACCTCGAACTCTCCTTTGAGGAATTCGGCTATAGAGCGACCTATGGCACCTCCGCCGAGGATTAACACCCTCATAACTATCACCCGGATTTCTGCACAATAATGTTTAAATACAGGCTTTAATATACTAACATGCCGAACTTGTCCGCTGAATTCTTAGCGTGGAGGGATATATATAGCTAATGGTGATGCGGAATGCAATTACCGGACAAGCCTCCCCTCACCGAAAACGCTGTGGTTACATCCTCCAGAGAGCTGTTAGACCTCATTTCAAAGGCACTCTCGCAGGGTAAAGGGGCGTTTCTTAAAATCTTCGCCAAAGACTCCAAGGAAAAATATTACATAACGGTTCTAATAGACAGGTCAAAGGTGCTCGCCGCCGAATGCCTGCTGATAGACAGCAAAACTGAAGTCCGCGGTAGCGAGGCCATAGAGATATTTAAGAGGTTCATTGGCAAACCAATGGTAGTTGACGTGTTCTCCCTTGATGAAATAGAGCTAAAGATGTCAGTCGCCGAGAACCTCGATGCTTATTCCGAGACACCAAAGACGCCCTTGGAAGAGCTACTAGGAGGAGAAACGCTGGCTATTGAAGAGGGGAAGAAAGTTGAGAGAACAGAAACGAAAGCACCACCCGAACCTAAACCCGTGCCAAAGCCAGCACCCAGGCCGGCACCTCAAAAACCTCAGACTTCCGGTAAACCGGAGGTCGTTGTGAACTTTACCGGTGGAACACTTCCGGAAAGCGCGTTTCAGAAGTACGCCGAGAACATCATAAATGAATCCCAGAGGATTAAGGGCCTTAAAATCAACAGGATTGAATTCGACGCAAACGTCGGAGAGGGAGTCGTTTACCTTAACGTTCGCGTTTACGGAAGCTCGGAGAGCGAGAACAGAAGGGAAATTGAGATTGCGGAGAAAAGGGTCTTCCACATTGTCAGCAAGCATGCCCCAATACTCCTCAGGGAGGCGGAAGTCAAACCAATCCTCAGGGACATAAGCGTAGTGATAAACGGAGAAGAAGTCAAACCGCAGGAGATAGTTGACAGAGAGAAAAAGAAAGAAGGGGACGTCACAAAAGACGGAAGGATTAAGCTCGCGGTTCTCGAGGATGTGTGGCCCTACTTCAGCAACTTCGCCAAAACCGTCATCGGCGACATAGAAGGGGCAGGAATAAGGGTAACAAGGGCGTACTTCGACGTTAGGGGCAGACAGGAGTTCGAGGTAAACCTTGCGGTGGCGGTTGAGAGCGACTTTGACAGGGCGACTACGGAGAGGACAATACGGACAATCCTCACAAGACACGCAAGGGAACTCGGAAGGAGCATCGGCAGGTACATCTCAGTCCGCAACGTTGAGGTTGAGATGGTCGAAAAGCCCACGGCAGTTACGCCGCCCTCTAAACCGATGGTAACTTCGAGCAAAGCGGCCGAGATACTCGCGAAGAAGGAGCTACTCGAAAAGGAAGTTGAGAAGCTTTTGAAGGAAGCCGGCATCGATGAACTCGCCGTGTTCACCGAGGAGAAGAAGAAAGAGGCCGAGCAGACCCTACTGAAGAGCCGCGTCGAGCCGGCAATCGAGACGCTCAAGAACAGGATACACGCGGAGCTTAAGCTGATTCCAAGGGTTACCTTCAAGTGGCTCAAGATGAACCACGAGGTCGTGGGTGCAACGGTTTACGTTGACGTCGAGGCGAGCTTTGCCAAGGAGAACGTGGGGGGTCTCTTCGGGGCGTACTCTGGTGTTTCAGACGAGAAGATAAAGAGGGACATAACAGAAACCATACGGCGCATCATAAGGGACGTCTCAAGGGAATACGGGGTGGCAATAAACCTCAGGAAGCTCAACATTATCCTCCGCTGACCTTTTCTTTATCTCAGCACTCAAGATCGTCATCATCTTTTCATCAGCACTGCCGAGGTCATCATCTATAGTGCGCCTCACTTATGTTGTTCGGCCGGTATTGATAAACCTTTGGCTCAAACCCATAGAAGGGCGTCTTAAAGACGTACATCTGCTCGACTACAATGTGGTCCTCCCTTCTGCTCATGAACTCGAGGACGTAGTCGCTGAACTCAATGTTCCAGGAGAGGAACCTTTTGGAGACCCGGTCTTTGTTGAGCAGGTACATCGAAAACGCATGCTGGCCGTTGATTATGCGGTTTGAAAGGAGGAGCTTCACAATCCTAATGCTCCGTTCCTCACCGAGTTCAAATGCCATACCATCAAGTGAAAACACGAAATCCACAACGTCCCTGCCTTTTGCCCTCCTGAAAATATCCCCGTAAATGTGCTCGAGCTTGGGGATATAAGTTTCCGGGTTGAAACCCTCAATCAGGTAGACATAGTCCCTCGGATAGCGAAAGTTGTACTTGGAGCCAAAAACGTCTATAACAACAACGTTGCCGTTCTCCCCTTCTTTTTCTATATCGAGACCGACGGATTTGGCCCTCAGTATTAACCTTGGAAGGGGAAGGTTGTAGTTTATTATAACGCCAAAGAACCCCTCGGTTATCTTACGCTCAAGCACCCTAAACGGCAGGTTCCACCCAGTTGAGAAGGAGTCGTAGATTACCAGCACGTTGGAGCCCTTTACAATGCCTCCCCCGATTGCCTCATCAACCCTGGGTAGCCCGGATGTCACCAGCTCCATGGGTTCCACAGTTTTTAGTCATCCTGAGGGGTATATAACTTTTTTGCTCTATAATAACAAAATTGCTCTTTCAGAACAAAAGTTGACTTGATAAAAAACTTTATTAAAAACCCGCAAACAAAGAAAAATGGTGAGTATAATCATGAACACGGACAACGTCCTCAAAATGATTTTGACTTCAAACGTCCGCTACAGGGTGCTCCTCGCTATTTCAGAGAGGCCGAAGACTCTTGGTGAAATCCACGAGGAAGTCGGTTCAACCAAGTCTACGATATCCCACGCCCTAAGCGACCTGATGGAAGAAAAGCTCATAACCCAAGACCCGGAGACAAAGAAGTATTACCTTACAAACCTTGGCCTGCTTGTGTCGGGTCAAATAAGGAGCATGATTGATGCGCTTGAGGTGATAAAAAGTTTTGAAGACTTCTGGTTGGCCCACGATTTAAGCGGAATTCCCGAACCGCTCCTTCTCAGGATTGGCGACCTTAAGGGGGCAAAGATTCACCGGGTCACGCCTGAGTCCCTGAGGCCGCCACACCAAGTGTTTATGGAGCTCCTCAAAACTTCCGAGTGGGTTAAAGGCGTATCCCCGATTCTCTTTACGGATTACCCCCGGGAGTTCATGTCCCTTGCCCTTGAGAAGGGGGTTGATATTGAAATAATAACGACTCCAAAGGTCTACGAAAAGCTCATCGAGATGTCCGAACCCGAGGTGGTGGGGCTTGTCAAGGAGGCCCCCAACGTCAGGCTGTACATAATTGAGGAAAATCCAAAGGTTGCCTTCACCGTAACCAATAACTTCCTGTCCCTTGGCCTGTTCTTTCCAAACGGAACCTACGACATGACGAGCGATATTATCGCAACAACTGAACGCGCTAAAAGGTGGGGAATAGAACTTTTTGAACACTACAAGAAAAATGCTAAAAGAGTCCTATGATATATGTAATTATGGGAGATAGAGGTGTCTCTGAATGAACTTAGTTCGGTTCGAAGATTGAACTTCGCGGAAGCCAGCGTTAGGGTAGCCGAAGGACTGCTTTCGTTTCTGATTTCCACTTCCATTTTCCTCGCCGCCAGCGGGGTTCTAAAGCTCTACCTTGCGTTCCTGCTTTACGGGGCCTCCCCGAGGATAAACCTTCTGCTGGCAACGTTCCTTCTGATATTCAGTGTGTACAACCTCAACAAGCTAACGGACTTCAAAGAGGACGAGATAAACAATCCCGAGCGCGTTCGATACGTTAGAAGGTTCTACGGAATCCTGAAGTATTCCATCGGGGTCTCGTTCGTAGCGGCAATAATCTTAAGCATCGCAACGAGTCCCTGGGCCGTTCTCGTGATGCTGTTTCCCGTTATTACTGGGGTTCTCTACAGTGTCAGGCTGTCCCCCAGCCTTCCAAGACTGAAGGATATAACGGGCGTTAAGAACATCATCATAGCCCTAACCTGGGCAAACGGAACGGCGTTTCTGCCCTACCTCACCACAGAAGCCCCTCTGAGTGCCGTCGCTCTCGTTTACTACTACTTTTTCATGAAGAGCATTATCAACACGATACTCTTCGACGTGAGGGACATAGAGGGCGACCGGCTGAGCGGTATAAGGACTATACCCGTCAAGCTCGGTGTTAGAAAAACGAGAAAACTCCTTCTGGCCCTCAACACAACCCTCCTCGCGTGGCTCCTGACGGCGTTCATGCTGGGGTATTTTGATAGGTACATTCCGGTGCTCCTGTTTTCAATACTCAATGGATACGTCTACATACTGTACTTCACCAGCAGAACCAACCCGGGGAAACTCCTTGACGTGTGGGTGGACGGGGAATGGTTTTACACGACGCCGCTCGCAGTTCTTGTTACCAACATCTAAACGTTAAAACGCTAATTTTTTAAAGTGAGCGCAACAGTCGAACACATGCAAACACTAATCCTGGGAACAACGGCGGCGCTCGCATCGGCCTTCTCCTGGGCGTCCTCGACGATACTGATAAGGGTGGGTCTCAGAAGGCTCTCTCCCATCGGCGCCAACATATTCAGACTTTACGTTGCCTCAACGCTCTTTCTCATAATCTTTGCCCTCACAGGGAATTTAAGCGTCTTCAAACTGCCTCTCAGGTTGCTCATCTTAGCCTTCATATCCGCCCAGTTCGGCTTCGTCATCGGTGATTACTTCTACTTCAACGCCCTCAAGAGAATGGGCGTCTCGAGGACCGTGCCCATAACCTCAACGTACCCGCTCTGGGCAATCCTGTGGGCGATACTCTTCCTCGGCAGAACTGTTAAGCCCCACGTAATCATCGGAGCTGTTCTCGTCGTTCTGGCGATAATAATCGTCAAGAGGGCCGAGGAAGAGGAGCACGCCGACAGACTCGGCTTCATATTCGCTTTTGTGGCCCCAATTTCATGGAGCATCGCCATAACGATAATGGACTATCTAACGAGTAGCATACCATCGCTCCAGCTGGCAGGAGTTAGGATGGTCTTCGCTGCCCTCGGGGTCTCGGTCTTCCTCCCAAGATACGGGAAAGAGGTGAGAGGGATAAGCAGAAAAGAAGCCCTCGTTCTCGTTGGTGCCGCCGTTCTCGGCTTGATACTCGGCCAGTACCTCTTCGTGTACTCAGTTTCGCTCGTCGGCTCGCCGATAGCCGCCCCAGTCTCA
>NZ_JAMONU010000106.1 GCF_027066465.1 Thermococcus sp. | reverse complement strand
GTCCCGTCGTGGAGCGCAACAATCGCTGGGGCGAGCAACGTCAGTCCGAGGAGAGCTATTATCTCACCGAGCAGGGCGAACGTTGCTTTAATCCTCATAGCTCCAGCTCCCCCGCCATCTCCTCCTCTACGATAAGCGTTATAACGTCTCCTTCCTGAAGGTGGAAGCTTGCCGTCGGCAGGATTACCTCCCCGTCCCTGAGAACCGGGCCCAACGTTCCCGGAAGCTCGTCCGGAGTTCTGCTGGCGAGTTTCTCGTCAACCTCAACTGCAAGAACCCTCACTCCGGGTATCGAGGCCACGAGGCCAAGAGCATTTTCACCCCTCGTCGCGAAGACTATCCTGTCGGCCGTAACGACCTCCGGGCTGACCGCCGTTATTCCCGCCCTCTCGAACATCGCTATCAACTCGCCGTCGTGAACCACGGCAAAGGCCCTCTCTATTCCCCACTCCCTCGACACCATCGCGCCCATCAGCGTTCTCTCGTCCTCGTCGAAGGCAGAAACCGAAACTTCGGCCTCGTCAAGCTCCTCGTCGCGCCAGAGCGACCTGCTGAAGGGGTTTCCGACGATTACCGCCGTGTCCTCCAGAAGGGATGAAACCCTTTCGGCCCTCTCCCTGTTCCTCTCGACGACCTTGACGTCGCAGCCCTTCCGGATTAGCATCTCGGCGAGCATAACGGCGACCTCGCTTCCGCCAAGGATTAGGACGTTTTTCGGCTTCCTCGGTCTGTAAGCCCGCTTCAGCTCCTCCATTGTGGCAACGACGATTTTCCTGCCTCCAACTTCCGCGTACCATAGCCCCTCGGGAACCTCAAGGGCATCGCCGACGTAAATTCCATCGTAGAGGTTTCTAAGCTGTCTCAGCTGGGGGAACTCGATGACGTTCGCGATGCTCTTGGCAACCAGCGGAACCGAGCTGACCATCAGGTTTACACCGAGCGCTTCCCTCCCGCGCCCCCAGAGCCTCAGATATTCGAGCCTTTTCACCCTCGCAACGGTGAAGGGATTCCCAAGCGTCTTTCCGAGGGAGCAGACGACTATGTTCGTCGCGTCGTCGTCCGTCGTGGCAATCAGGTAGTCCGCCTTCTCGACCTCTGCCTCTTCGAGCGTCTCGGGGAGCGTCGCGTCGCCGACAACCGTTAAAACGTCGAGGTGAGAAACCTCCGCTATCGCCTCCTCGTCTCTGTCAACGACAACGACGTCGTGGTTCTTCGACAGATGCTCCGCAACCCTTTTGCCGGTTCTTCCCGCTCCAACGACAATCACCCTCATGAAAACCGCCAGTGTGTATAGGCGCCTTCTCCTTTAAAGCCTCACCCTCCCGAGGTATATCCCCTCGGGCAGAAACAGCTCGACTTCCGTAGCTTTCCTGAGAAACGGGACGAGCTTAAGCCCTTCTCTCACGTCGAAGCCCTCAATGTATGGATTGACCGTCGGGAGGACGAGGAACTCATTAATCCTCGCGAAGACCTTCACCTTCCTCGCAACACCGCCGGACTTCAGCGTGTAAGCGGGGTGTGCGTGGCCGAGAAAGGCCTCCTCGAACTCTATCTTTGGCAGTCTCGTGTGGCCGTGGAGGAAGAGCCTTCCGTCGAGCAGGAAGTGTTCCCGAACCTCGACGTTGGGGAACTTTCCAGCTACCTCCTCCAGCCTTCCGTCGTGGTTGCCCTTGGCGATGAGAACCCTCACATCTTTCAGCGAGGAGAAGAAGCGCAGGAGCATCTCCTTCAGGCGGAAGCTCAGGCCGAGGGGTTCCTTCACGTCTCCGAGGATTATCAAAGCGTCGGCGCCGCTCTCGGCGACGAACTGGGCAAGGCTTTCCTCAAAGTGGGTTCTAATCCTCAATCCCCGGGAAAGCTCGAAGCCGATGTGCGGGTCGGCAATGAGAAGGGTTCTTCCAAGGGACGTATCAATCAAAAGGGATAAACTCTCAAAGTCGGAAAAAGGAGGCATAGAACCACCGGGCTTCAGATGAGCCCGCGCTCCTTCCTGCGCTGTCTCTTGAGGCGCCTAATCCTCTTCTTAATCCACTTCCACCTCATCCTGCCCTTCTTCTTCCACTTCCTTGGCCTGCGCTTCATGAGCATCACCTCTCTCGGGCTTAGCTCACGGGGTTACTTTTTAAGCTTTTCCCAGGAGGCAGATGGGCAACGGGAAAACTCCTATTCTCCGCTGAGGCCTTCAGAAGGCCCTTCAAACCTTGAGAACTCTCCGAAGATTTAA